>NZ_CP054490.1:900000-1188809 GCF_013342985.1 Candidatus Ruthia endofausta
TGGTGCGGATAAGCTAATTTATCAAGATCTGGATGATTTAATTTGGTGCGTGCAACAAGGCAACAAGGCAATTACTACGTTTGATTGCTCTTGTTTTAATGGTCAATACGTAACCGATGATATCGATAAAGACTATCTAGAACATGTTGAATCTTTACGAAGCGACCTTGCTAAAGAAGAAAACAACATCTTTGAGGCTTCTGAATTGATTGGTAATGATGTAGAATAGTGCTATTTAATAATTTTACAAGTACATGAAAGATTTAGGCTTCGATACCAAGGCTATACGCACAGGTTATCGAACCACTACTGAACAAGAACATTCTGAGGCAATATTTTTAACCTCCAGTTTTGTCTTCGACTCAGCCGAACAGGCTGCCAATCGCTTTTCTAAAAAAGAGTCGGGGAATATTTATGCGCGTTTTACTAACCCGACAGTGGGTGCCTTTGAAAAAAAATTAGCCGCAATTGAAAGTGCACAAGCCTGTGTTGCAACGTCATCTGGCATGGCGGCAATCTTTGCCACCATCATGGCACTACTTAAATCGGGTGATCATATTGTTGCTTCTCGTAATATGTTTGGCACCTCAATTGTGCTATTAAACACCATTATTGCTAAATTTAATGTTGGCATTAGTTTTGTAGATTTATCTAACTTATCAGCATGGGAGAGTGCGGTTAAAAATAATACCAAGCTCTTTTTGCTTGAGACGCCATCTAACCCACTGGGTGAGGTTGTAGATATTGCTGCACTTAGTAAAATATCAAAAGCCAATCATGTTCTTTTAGCAGTTGACAATGCAATTCTAGGCCCTGCGCTACAAAACCCTATTGCTTTGGGTGCTGATATTGTGATTCACTCAGCCACTAAATATATTGATGGTCAAGGCAGATGCTTAGCAGGTGCTGTGGTTGGAAGTGCTGACATTATTGAGCAAGTTCATGGATTTGTGCGCACCACAGGCCCTAGTTTGAGCGCTTTTAATGCTTGGATTGTGCTTAAGGGGCTAGACACTCTAAGTCTTAGAATGAAAGCCCACTCAGACAATGCGCTTAAACTTGCCATCTGGCTTGAAACTCAAAATCAGGTAGAAAAAGTCTATTATTTAGGTCTGTCTTCGCACCCTGATTACAACTTAGCCAAATTTCAACAGTCTGGCTTTGGTGGTATTGTGTCATTTGAAGTTAAAGGTGGAAAAGAGTCGGCCTTTAAAATAATCAACGCCACCAATATACTTTCCATTACTGCTAATTTAGGCGATACAAAATCTACAATCACCCATCCAGCAACCACAACGCACGGAGGCTTAACCGATGAAGAAAGACTTAATGCTCATATAACGGATGGATTAATCAGGATATCTGTTGGTCTGGAAGACATTAAGGACATCATTGCTGATATTAAACAGACACTGGTATAATCTAGAGAATATTTATTTACATAAAAACACAATGCAAAATTCTTTCTCTTATGATGAATTAATTAAATGTGGCAATGGCGAATTGTTTGGGCTGGGCAACGCCCAACTGCCAAAGCCACCGATGTTGATGTTTAATCGTATTAGCCATATTTCTAGTGAGGGTGGCGAATACGGCAAGGGTGAAATTATTGCTGAATTAGATATTAACCATGATTTGTGGTTTTTTGAATGTCACTTTAATGAAGATCCCGTTATGCCTGGTTGCTTAGGACTAGACGCCATGTGGCAATTAATTGGCTTTTATTTAGGATGGTTGGGTGGCTCTGGTCATGGTCGTGCGCTTGGTGCTGGTAATATTAAATTTGTCGGTCAAGTACTGCCCAGTGCAAAAAAAGTAACCTACAAAATTGATTTATCTCGCGTTATTGCACGTAAATTGTACATGGGTGTGGCTGATGCAACTATGGAGGTGGATGGCAAAGTCATTTACGAAGCCACCAATCTTAAGGTTGGATTATTTACTGATACTAGCAAAATGTAATGAACAGAGTCGTTGTCACAGGAATGGGAATTGTTTCTAGTTTAGGTGTAAACTGCACAGAGGTTTTAGCCTCCTTAAAAACTGCCAAATCAGGCATCAAATTTGATAAAGATCAGGCAAAAATGGGGCTTCGTTCACACGTGTCTGGCGCTATTGCTGAACTAGACTCTAGTGAAATCATTGACAGAAAAATGAAACGTTTTATGGCTGATGCCGCTATTTATAATGCAGTTGCCTTGGATGAAGCAATTAAACAATCAGGATTAACACCTGAACAAATCTCAAATAAACGTACTGGGCTTATCATGGGTTCTGGCGGCGCCAGCAACCAAAACGTAGTAGAAGCTGCCGATATCTTAAGGGGAAAAGGCATTAAGCGTGTTGGTCCTTATCGCGTACCGCGCACGATGGGTTCTACCACTTCGGCCTGCCTCTCAACCCTGTTCAAAATTAAGGGCATTAACTATTCAATCAGCTCTGCTTGTTCAACTTCTGCACACTGCATCGGCAACTCCATGGAACAAATTCAAATGGGCAAACAAGATGTGGTATTTGCTGGTGGCGGTGAAGAGTTAGATTGGTCGCTCACCATGTTGTTTGATGCAATGGGCGCCTTATCTTCTAAATATAACGAAACGCCTTCAAGTGCTTCTCGTGCCTTTGATGCAAGTCGTGATGGTTTTGTTATTTCTGGTGGTGGTGGTGCATTAGTACTTGAATCACTAGAACATGCACAAGCTCGAGGCGCAACTATCCTTGCAGAACTCACAGGCTATGGTGCAACGTCCGATGGCTATGATATGGTTGCACCGTCGGGTCAAGGTGCTAAACGCTGTATGCAACTTGCCATGTCAACCGTTAAAGGGTCGATTGATTATATCAATGCACACGGCACTTCTACCCCTGTGGGTGATGTTAAAGAATTAGGTGCTATTAAAGTAGTGTTTGGCAACAGCACCCCATATGTTGGCTCAACCAAATCTCTTTCTGGACATGCCTTGGGTGCAGCAGGCGTGAATGAGTCAATCTACTCATTACTCATGCTACAAAATGACTTTATGGCAGAATCTGTTAATATTGAAAATCTTGATGAAGCAGCTGAAGGCATATCAATTGTACGAACAACAACCAAACAATCACTCAAGCGAGTGATGTCTAATAGTTTTGGTTTTGGTGGTACAAATGCCTGTCTAGTCTTTGAAAAATTTAAGCAATAAACGAAAAAACTTCTTAACAAACATCCAAATATTACTTAACTATGGTCGTGAATCAAGTGCTTTCTTTTCTTTTTCAGATGGCAACAAATCTTCCTTGATAATGCCCAATGCAAGAATTATTGAACTGGCAACATAAATAGAAGAATAAGTACCCACCACTACACCAATTAGTAACGCTAAAGCAAAACTATGAATGGTTTCACCACCTAAAAAGAACAGCGCTAACAACACCAATAAGGTGGTTAAAGAGGTCATTATTGTTCTAGATAACGTTTGGTTAAGCGCGCCATTAATAATCTTAGGAGAATCAACGTGGCGTGTTGATAAGAAATTTTCACGAATTCGGTCAAACACTACGATAGTATCATTCAAAGAATAGCCAATGACGGCTAATATGGCAGCCAGTACCGTTAAATCAAACTCAATTTGAAATAATGAGAAAAAGCCTAAGGTGATAATAACATCATGAATAAGGGCGGCAATTGAGCCTAATGAAAAACGATACTCAAAACGTATCGCTACATAAATCAAAATACCAATCAGTGCATACAACATTGCCAAACCGCCATCATTAGTAAGTTCTTCACCCACTTTAGGGCCTACAAATTCAACCCGACGGATATCAACATTATCGCCCAATAAATTGATGATTTTTGAACTTAGTTTGGCACTAGAAATTGATTGCGGTTCTAAGCGAATTAAAACCTCATTAGTTGAACCAAAGTATTGGACATTAGCCCCTTTAAAATTTGCCTTGGCAAGCTTGATTCTAATCCCAGCCAAATCAACACCTTGTTGATAACCCGCTTCAATTAAAGTGCCACCCGTAAAATCAATACCTAACTTAAGTCCATTCATGGTCAATGAAAAAATGCTAGCAACAATCAATAATACCGAAAATATAATGGCATAAGTGCGCTTGCCCACAAAATCAATCGTTGGAATGTTTAGTGCTTTTAAACTCATATTGAAATCTCCTCTAACTTTTTGCCACCGTATATTTTATTAATGATTGCACGTGAGACAGTAATAGCTGTGAATATTGAAGTGATAATGCCAATTGACAAAGTAATCGCAAAGCCTTTAATTGGTCCAGTACCAAAGCTAAATAAAACCAATGCCGCAATCAAAGTCGTAATATTAGCATCTGCAATGGTTAGTAGCGCTTTATCATAGCCACTTGAAATAGCTTTTTGAATATTGTTATTTGTGCCCAATTCTTCTTTAATACGCTCAAAAATTAACACATTAGCATCTACTGCCATACCCACTGTGAGCACAATACCTGCAATACCTGGTAACGTCAGCGTAGCTTGTAATAAAGACAAAACAGACACAATCATCACCAAATTAAGCGTCAAAGCCACATTCGCCACCATGCCAAATACACGATAACGCATAGCCATAAATAACAAAACCAAAACAAAACCAACCGATACCGATATCACACCTTTGGTAATATTATCTGCGCCAAGACTTGGGCCAATAGTGCGCTCCTCAATAATCTCAATCGGTGCCGAGAGTGAACCTGCCCTTAATAATAACGCTAAATTACGCGCTTCCCGAGCACTGTCAATCCCTGTAATTTGAAACCGTGATGAAAATATACCTTGAATTGTGGCAGCATTAATAATATCTTTAGTGGTGGTACGTTTCTTAATGGTTTTTCCATTTTTAGTTATGGTTTCAACTTTATTTTCAATAAAGACAACTGCCATACGATGGTGTAAGTATTTTTTAGTCGTGTTAAGCATTGCTCTGCCGCCAATACTATCAAGTGTGATATTCACCATTGGAATGTTGTTTTCTTGATCAATGCCAGACGCCGCACCTGTAATGTTCTCACCTGTTGTGATAACGCGATTCTTTAGCAAAAGTGAACGACCATCTTTAAAATAATAAAGTTTTGAACCAATTGGCACACGCCCCGATTGGATGGCTGTTTGTGGGTCATTTTCTTCATCAACCAATCTAAACTCCAAAGTTGCCACCGCACCTAAAATCTCTTTTGCTCTAGCTGTATCTTGTACACCTGACAGTTGAACCACAACACGTTCCGAACCTTGCTGTTGAATAATTGGCTCTGCCACACCTAGCTCATTCACTCGATTACGCAACGTTGTAATATTTTGTTTAAGTGCGTTTTTTTTAGCTTGTTTTTGTGCACTATCACTAATACCAATATTGAGTAATAATTCGCCCATATTGTTGTTATCAAAAATTACCAAGTCATCCAATTCTGATTTAATTAGCTGAGCCGCTTTGTCTTTTAATTCAGCGTGCTTAAAACGAATAACAATACTGCCATTTTCTTGCCTAATGCTCTTATATAATCTATCTTTACGTAATAAAACACGAAGTTCATTATATGCCTTATCCATTGTGGCTGAAATGACCGCTTCCATATCAACTTCTAATAAGAAATGCACACCACCCCTAAGGTCTAAACCAAGTGACATGGCTTTGCCACCAAGGCTCGTCAACCAAGTTGGTACAGAAGGTGCTAAATTTAGTGCCACCACGTAACGACGACCCAATGCCTGTTTAAGGGCATCCTTAGCTAAAAGCTGTTGTGTATTGTTCTTAAAACGCGCCAAAATTCTTTGGCTGGTCAGTTCAACAGATTTAAACTCAATTTGTTGTGCTTTTAATGCATTTTTAACTTTATCCAAATCTTGGTCAACAATCAAAGCATTATCTGCGCTTGACACCTGAACAGCCAAATCAGAGCCAAATATATTTGGCAACGCATACAACATTGAAAGCAATAAAACAAATGCGATCAATGCATTTCTAAACCCTGAGTAATGATTCATAATGGTTATTTTTTAACTAAATTTTAGCACTGCCTTTTGGAATTTTTTGGTTAATACCTTGTTTTTGCACCTTAACCACGACACTATCAGCAATTTCCAATGTTGCAAAAGACCCATCCACAGAAACAACCTTGCCAATCACACCGCCATTGGTCACAACTTCATCACCTGTTTTTAATACTGCTAATAATGTTTTGTGTTCCTTAGCACGTTTTTGTTGTGGTCTGATGAGTAAAAAATACATCAGCACAAATATAACCAATAAAAACGGCAATCCACCCCAAGGATCTGAAACACTATCCCCTGGTACTGAGCCTTCTGCAAATGCTGGTGCAATGATTAAATCTAATAAACTCATTTTATCTCCTTATATAAAAAATTAATTAATAACTTCTAAACCACCCATGTAGCTTTGTAAAACAAAGGGTATTTTAATACTTCTATCGGCTTGCTGATGGTTTTCTAATACTGCCACTAATGTTCTACCAACTGCTAATCCTGAGCCATTCAATGTGTGTAATAGTTCCGATTTGTTAGTTTCTTTGTTTTTATATCTCAGTTGTAAACGTCGTGCCTGAAAATCCTCAAAACAAGAGCAAGAAGAAATTTCACGATAAGCGTTTTGCCCAGGCAGCCACACTTCTAAATCATAGGTTTTGGCAGCAGAAAAACCAAGATCTCCCGCACATAAGTTGACCTTTCTATAAGGCAATTTTAAAGCTTGCAAGATGCCTTCAGCGTGTGCAGTCAACACTTCTAAAGCCTGATACGAATCTTGCGCTTTAACCACTTGTACCAACTCAACCTTTTCAAATTGGTGTTGGCGAATAAGACCACGAGTATCACGCCCATAACTACCTGCTTCTGATCTAAAACTAGGCGTATGTGCCACAAACTTAAGCGGTAAATCGTTCTCTTTGACAATCATATCACGCATCATATTAGTCACAGGCACTTCGCCAGTTGGAATCAAATACAATGTCTTAGCCTCCCCTCCCTGTTCGCCATGTAGCTGGGTTTTAAATAAATCAGTTTCAAACTTTGGTAACTGGCCTGTACCAATTAAAGATTCTGCATTCACCAAATAAGGCACATAAGCCTCGATATAACCATTAACCTCACTATGTTGATCCAACATAAATTGTGTCAATGCACGATGCAAACGTGCAATTTTCCCAGTCATAACAGAAAATCTAGCACCAGAAATCTTAGCTGCTGTCTCAAAATCTAGCCCATACATTTCACCCAAATTAACATGGTCTTTTACATCAAAATTATACTGACCTGGTTCACCCCATTTTGACACCTCAACATTATTCTCTTCACTCTTACCCTCAGGTACAGAATGATGAGGAATATTTGGCATCAATAAAACAATCGCATCAATATCAGACTGAATCACTTGCAAATTTGATTTTTCTACATTTAACTGATCACTTAAATCTGCAACGCCCTTTAATAAAGGCTTAACATCTCCTCCAGAAGCTTTGGCTTTGCCAATCGCCTTAGACTGTGTATTACGTAGATTTTGCAAGTTTTGAGTTTTGATTTGATTTTTTTTTCTATTATCTTCTAGCTCGGTTAATTGATTGACATCAAAAGAAAAGTGTCGCTTTTTTAGGGCATTAGCAACAGCCTTTATGTCTAATCTTAGTTGCTTTTTGCTTAACATTGTTATATAATGATTTCCTAATATAGATTAACGCCTAGTTACACTAGGTTTGACTTTAAAAACTAACTTCGGAAATTATACTATGTTTAATTCATTTTCAAGCAGTGATGCTTGCAAACTATTGGCCAATGGTGCTCAATTAGTTGATGTTCGCTCTAGTAGCGAATTTGCCCAAGGCGCACTACCAAATGCAATCAACCTGCCACTACAATCCATTATGGGCACTGAGCAAATCATCAACCGTGACAAAGCCATTATTCTTTATTGCGTTACAGGCGCTCGATCATCAACTGCTAAAAATTATTTAATCCAGATGGGTTATAAGAATGTTAATGACTTGGGTTCGTTTAAGAATTACAACTGCGAATAACACAATACAGTAATGGTATAAACTAGTGCAATGAGAGTTAAAAGCACTTGGCACAAAACCCAAGTTAAAACTATTGATGATATTGCTGGTGCGCTGGCATTTAACTCGTGGCGCATTACTAAAAACCATTTGGAAGATTTAATTAACGAAGCTTTCGTGATTGAAAAAGTACAAGTGTTTGATGTAATCTCTGAATACTTGTACTTTCTAATTCAGTGTATTGATAGACTGGTATTTGATAAATTAGATGCTAAGCAACGTCAAGTATTGATTGTCAAGTTAACCAAACAATCAGCTGATTATTTTCATGAAAACAAACAAGAGCGTATCAGTTCAGGCGAACATTGGAAGGACTTTATTCAAATTTATAACGCCAGATCTCAGGAATATGCCAATTATGAATTTACAAATGGTGAGCCTAATTATCATTTCTTAAGATACTTTGCAGAGAAAATTCAAAAAGCCATGACTCATTCCGATTCAAAATGGATTGTCCAACAAATTATTGAAATCCAAGCGCCAAAGGCCTTTAAATCAATCAAAAAAAGTGTTAAAGATTTGGTGGCAGTTGAAAAAATAATATCCAAAGCCGAGCAAATAAAAAACAAAGAAAACAAAATCCCCAGGTCTAAACGAAAATCTACCCGTTCTGACTTGCAATAGACCCAATCCACCCATAGATAATGCTCAATAATATCAGAAATAGGAGCTAACATGATTGCAATGTGCCCAAACTGCGGCGGACTTAATAACATTCCAAAAGAGAGATTAAACAACAAACCCAATTGTGGAAAATGTAAAAGTCCAGTTTATAGCGGACAGCCTATTAATATGAGTGGTACACAACTCACTCGTGCAATAGAAAAAACCAATGAATTGTTGGTGATTGATTTTTGGGCAACTTGGTGTGGTCCCTGTAAGATATTTGCCCTTGCTTTTAAACAAGTAGCAGAACAACTTGAACCTAAAGCTCGGTTTATCAAAATAGAAACCGAAAAAGAGCAAGTCATTTCTACTAAGCACAACATCCGCTCCATCCCAACACTAGCTATCTTTAGAAATGGTAAAGAAATAGACCGCATTTCTGGCGCACTTAGTGCACCAGATTTTACTAATTGGGTTAATCAACATATATAGAAAAACCATTTGAACAATCAATAAAAAACCCCAGCATCAAAAAATGCCTGGGGTTTTTTAAATTTAAAGCCTAGCAATGTCCTACTCTCACATGGGGAGACCCCACACTACCATCGGCGCTAAGTGGTTTCACTTCTGAGTTCGGGATGGAATCAGGTGGGTCACACTTGCTATTGTCGCTAAGCAAACTGGTTTCTTGTCCATTCAATGACGTATATTGGCTGGCATAGACAAGAGAATCAAAAAGTTTTTATACCTTAAAAAGAAGGTATAACATTTAAATACAGGTTATAAAGTTTACACACTTACTCAGTGTATTTGTATGACACACCAACACAAAAATTACAGATTCACTCAAATAATTTGGGTGTTATATGGTCAAGCCTCACGATCAATTAGTACAGGTTAGCTTCACACGTCACCGCGCTTCTACACCCTGCCTATCAACCTCGTAGTCTTCGAGGAATCTTAAGGAGCGTTTAACGCTCAGGGAGACCTAATCTTGGGAGGGGCTTCCCGCTTAGATGCTTTCAGCGGTTATCCTTTCCACACATAGCTACTCGGCAATGCGACTGGCGTCACAACCGAAACACCAGAGGTGTGTCCATTCCGGTCCTCTCGTACTAAGAACAGCTTCCTTCAAGTCTCCAACGCCCACGGTAGATAGGGACCGAACTGTCTCACGACGTTCTAAACCCAGCTCGCGTACCACTTTAAATGGCGAACAGCCATACCCTTGGGACCTGCTTCAGCCCCAGGATGTGATGAGCCGACATCGAGGTGCCAAACACCGCCGTCGATGTGAACTCTTGGGCGGTATCAGCCTGTTATCCCCGGCGTACCTTTTATCCGTTGAGCGATGGTCCTTCCACTCAGAACCACCGGATCACTAAGACCTAGTTTCCTACCTGCTCGACGTGTCAGTCTCGCAGTCAAGCACCCTTTTACCTTTGCGCTCATTGCACGATGTCCGACCGTGCTGAGGGTACCTTTGCGCTCCTCCGTTACTCTTTAGGAGGAGACCGCCCCAGTCAAACTACCCACCATGCATTGTCCCCGATCCAGATAATGGACCTAGGTTAGAATCCCAACCATACCAGGGTGGTATTTCAAGGATGGCTCCACTCGAACTAGCGTCCAAGTTTCAAAGCCTCCCACCTATCCTACACAGGTAGAATCAGAGTTCAATGCAAAGCTGTAGTAAAGGTGCACGGGGTCTTTCCGTCTGGCCGCGGGTATACTGCATCTTAACAGCAATTTCAATTTCACTGAGTCTCGGGTGGAGACAGTGTGGCCCTCGTTACGCCATTCGTGCAGGTCGGAACTTACCCGACAAGGAATTTCGCTACCTTAGGACCGTTATAGTTACGGCCGCCGTTTACTTGGGCTTCAATCAAAAGCTTCGGACGAATCCTAACCTCATCAATTAACCTTCAAGCACCGGGCAGGCGTCACACCCTATACGTCCACTTACGTGTTTGCAGAGTGCTGTGTTTTTAATAAACAGTCGGAGCCACCTGGTATCTTCAACTCTTACCAGCTCATTTAGCAAGTAAAATCACCGGCAAGAGCACACCTTCTCCCGAAGTTACGGTGTCATTTTGCCTAGTTCCTTCACCCGAGTTCTCTCAAGCGCCTTAGAATTCTCATCTCGTCCACCTGTGTCGGTTTGGGGTACGGTTTCATATAACCTGAAGCTTAGAGGATTTTCCTGGAAGCATGGTATCACGCACTTTTCCCAAAAGAGGGTTCGTTATCACGCCTTGAGCTTTAGATCTAAATCTAAGATTCCTGGATTTTCCTAAGAACCTACTCTACACGCTTGAACTTGGACAACCATCACCAAGCTGCGTTAACCTTCTCCGTCTTCCCATCGCAGTTATATGAAGTATGGGAATATTAACCCATTTCCCATCGACTACGCATTTCTGCCTCGCCTTAGGACCGACTAACCCTACGCCGATTAACGTTGCGTAGGAAACCTTGGACTTCTGGCGAGGGGGCTTTTCACCCCCTTTATCGTTACTCATGTCAGCATTCGCACTTCTGATACCTCCAGCAAACCTCACAGTTCACCTTCAACGGCTTACAGAACGCTCTCCTACCATCGCAATAAATTGCAATCCGTAGCTTCGGTATGTAGTTTTAGCCCCGTTAAATCTTCCGCGCAAACCGACTCGACCAGTGAGCTATTACGCACTCTTTAAAGGAATGGCTGCTTCTAAGCCAACCTTCTGGCTGTCTGGGCCTTTTCACATCGTTTCCCACTTAACTACAATTTTGGGACCTTAGCTGACGGTCTGGGTTGTTTCCCTTTCCACTACGGACGTTAGCACCCGCAGTGTGTCTCCCATGCTCATACTTGTCGGTATTCGGAGTTTGCAATGGTTTACTAAGCCTTGACGACCCGCTAGCCATAACAGTGCTCTACCCCCGACAGTAATACATGAGGCTCTACCTAAATAGATTTCGGAGAGAACCAGCTATCTCCGGGTTTGTTTGGCCTTTCACCCCTATCCACAGCTCATCCCCTTATTTTTCAACATAAGTGGGTTCGGGCCTCCAGTTAGTTTTACCTAACCTTCACCCTGGCCATGGATAGATCACCCGGTTTCGGGTCTACTCCCAGCAACTAAACGCCCATTTAAGACTCGGTTTCCCTACGGCTCCCCTATTGGTTAACCTTGCTACTGAGAAGTAAGTCGCTGACCCATTATACAAAAGGTACGCAGTCACGGAATAAATCCGCTCCTACTGCTTGTATGCATACGATTTCAGGTTCTATTTCACTCCCCTCCCGGGGTTCTTTTCGCCTTTCCCTCACGGTACTTGTTCACTATCGGTCATTAGAGAGTATTTAGCCTTGGAGGGTGGTCCCCCCATGTTCAAACAGCGTTTCACGTGCGCCGCCTTACTCGATTTCACATAAATTAAACTTTCCTATACGGGACTATCACCCTGTATCGTTGAACTTTCCAGAACATTCTAGTAATTTAAAATATGCTTAAGGGCTGGTCCCCGTTCGCTCGCCGCTACTAAGGGAATCTCGGTTGATTTCTTTTCCTCTAGGTACTTAGATGTTTCAGTTCCCTAGGTTTGCCTCCTTAACCTATGTATTCAGTTAAGGATAATGGTCTGATGACCACTGGGTTTTCCCATTCGGAGATCTCCGGGTTAGAGCTTATTTATCAGCTAACCGAAGCTTATCGCAGATTATCACGTCCTTCATCGCCTTCTAATGCCAAGGCATCCGTCGTATGCACTTATTCACTTGACCATATAACCCCAAACCATCTGATATGTGCTTCCACATTTTACTTTTACCTGTGTTGTTCTATTTCTTCAATCAGTCATTTAGCAGAGCTAAACTCCTTCAATCCTCAATAAAACGCCTTGTTAAAGAAAAAATCTGAAACCATTCAAGTTTGGTGTTATACAGTTAGTATTTCACCTTGAATTCACAAATTGTGATAAATCACAATCAGTGAATTCTTTATTTCATTACCAGTTTTTACACTGGCAATGAGAATCCATATTTTTTGAAATTGTTGTGTCAATGCAATACACCAATGAAAACTATCATCACAACAGTCTTCGCGTTGTTATATTGTATATTTACAAACTTTACTTCATGTATTAAATTGTTAAAGAGCTCCACACCCGAAAGCGCGGTATAAAAACTTAAACAAAGCAACGATTAAAAATTGTCTTGTTTAAGTTTTTAAATAAAAGAATATTTGGTGGAGCCAGAGAGGATCGAACTCTCGACCTCTTGCGTGCAAGGCAAGCGCTCTCCCAGCTGAGCTATGGCCCCTTACTTATTCTTTTTAATTTTTACTGTATTATATTTTTTATACGTTCTATTATGTAGATTTACTACTCTCTATGAACTTACCTCAAAAATATTTTGTAAATGATAAGGGTGAGGTCGGTAATTGGTGGGTCTAGGTGGATTTGAACCACCGACCTCACCCTTATCAGGGGTGTGCTCTAACCAACTAAGCTACAGACCCAAAATTACTAATTTATTTTCATTCTTCTGCGTTACTCTCTTAATTTAGTTAGTCATGTAGCTACTACTACACTCCTGCCTTCACTCAAAAAATACCTTGAATAAAAAAATATTCTGCGTAATCACTATAAAAATTATTACGCAAAAGTGTAATGTAATTCTTCTTATCTTTATAATCATCAAACAACTTGTTGTGGACACTCATACTTTTCTTAAGGAGGTGATCCAGCCCCACCTTCCGGTAGGGCTACCTTGTTACGACTTTACCCCAGTCATGAATCACACCGTGGTAACCGTCCTCTGTAAACAGTTAGACTAGCTACTTCTGGTGCAACCCACTCCCATGGTATGACGGGCGGTGTGTACAAGACCCGGGAACGTATTCACCGTAGCGTTCTGATCTACGATTACTAGCGATTCCGACTTCACGGGGTCGAGTTGCAGACTCCGATCCGGACTACGAAAAGATTTGTGAGATTAGCACCACCTCGCGGCTTAGCGACCCTTTGTCCTTCCCATTGTAGCACGTGTGTAGCCCTGGTCGTAAGGGCCATGATGACTTGACGTCGTCCCCGCCTTCCTCCGGTTTATCACCGGCAGTCTCTTTATAGTTCCCACCATGATGTGCTGGCAAATAAAGATAAGGGTTGCGCTCGTTACGGGACTTAACCCAACATCTCACGACACGAGCTGACGACAGCCATGCAGCACCTGTATTCGCATTCCCGAAGGCACCAATCCATCTCTGGAAAGTTTGCGATATGTCAAGACCAGGTAAGGTTCTTCGCGTTGCATCGAATTAAACCACATGCTCCACCGCTTGTGCGGGTCCCCGTCAATTCCTTTGAGTTTTAACCTTGCGGCCGTACTCCCCAGGCGGATAACTTAACGCGTTAGCTTCACCACTAAAGGGTAACCCCCCTTAACGACTAGTTATCATCGTTTACGGCGTGGACTACCAGGGTATCTAATCCTGTTTGCTACCCACGCTTTCGTACCTCAGTGTCAGTATTAGTCCAGAAAGCTGCCTTCGCCATTGATGTTCCTTCTAATATCTACGCATTTCACCGCTACACCAGAAATTCCACTTTCCTCTCCTATACTCTAGTTTGCCAGTTTCAAATGCAGTTCCCAGGTTGAGCCCGGGGCTTTCACATCTGACTTAACAAACCACCTACGCACGCTTTACGCCCAGTAATTCCGATTAACGCTTGCACCCTCCGTATTACCGCGGCTGCTGGCACGGAGTTAGCCGGTGCTTCTTCTAAAAGTAACGTCAAGACTAATTGGGTATTAACCACTAGTTTTTCTTCCTAATTGAAAGTGCTTTACAACCCTTAGGCCTTCTTCACACACGCGGTATTGCTGAATCAGGCTTGCGCCCATTGTCCAATATTCCCCACTGCTGCCTCCCGTAGGAGTCTGGACCGTGTCTCAGTTCCAGTGTGGCTGATCATCCTCTCAGACCAGCTAAAGATCGTCGCCTTGGTGAGCTTTTACCTCACCAACTAGCTAATCTTACGCAGGCTCATCTGATAGCGAAAGCATATAAATAGAGGCCCCCTTTACTCCGTAGAGATTATGCGGTATTAATCCGGATTTCTCCGGGCTATCCCCCACTATCAGGCAGATTCCTACGCGTTACTCACCCGTCCGCCACTCGACGCCTACTAGCAAGCTAGTATCGTTTCCGTTCGACTTGCATGTGTTAAGCATACCGCCAGCGTTCAATCTGAGCCAGGATCAAACTCTTCAGTTCAATTCTAACTATTTAGAACATTGGCAACATTCAAATAAATAAATGCGCTTTGCGTTCAATTTTTTAAAAAGCTTATTTGCTTTAGTTTTTAATGTGCACTTGCACAATTTTATTGTACGAGTGCCCACACAAGTTGTTTGATAGTTTTTTAAAGAGCAACCACAACATAAATAGCCAAAGCAATTTTTTTGCTGCAGTAAAAATTGGAAATTATACAGCTAACTGATAACCTGCCAAGCGTTATTTAAACTTTTATTTCCAACTTCCTTGCATTAAAAACAAAGGCCGTTTCTGTGCAGTGAAAGTGCCTAATTATACTAAGAAAACACACTAGGTCAAGTGTTAATTAACATTATTTTTACAAGGTGTTAATTTATCTTCTGAAACAGCTCTATTAAGCCATTTATCAGCTTGGTCAATATCAACAATTGCGTGATTAACATTCACCATTTCAAAATCATTATCGTTCCAGCCTTTGATACCCATTTTTAATGAGCACATCTTAGTAAAGCCCATTTGTTGCATGGTAAGGGCTGCAAGTACACTACGATTACCTGAGCGACAAATCACAACAATATTTTGGTCTCTTGCTTGTGCTAATGTTGGCACAGTGTCATTGTAATTCCAAACACAAGCCCCCTCAAGTATGCCTCTAGGCACGTGAATTGAATGTTTAATGTGCATCATGTCAAATTCATCTTGCTCGCGAATATCTAGTAATATTAAATCACTGTTGTGCTTAATTTCTTTTTCTAAGTCCCATGGAAACACTTCACTTACTGTTGTTAGTGCTTGTGCTACTAATTTTTGATATCCGTCCATTGTTTAATAAACTTCATTATGCATACCGATGTCAATCAGAATTATTGTGTTATCCTTGATCATAAAATCAACCACAATTCTGTATTTCGTATTGATAGAAACACTGTAATATTGTTTTAATTGTCCTTGTAGTTTGTGGTTTCTAAGTGATGGGTGTCTTGGATTTGCACTCAATATAACAATACTCTTCTTGTATTGTAGAGATATTTCCGAATGTTGTTTTAGAAATTTTTCTAACTTTTTTAAATAATGTTCAGT
Source organism: Candidatus Ruthia endofausta (assembly GCF_013342985.1). NCBI lineage: Bacteria > Pseudomonadati > Pseudomonadota > Gammaproteobacteria > Pseudothioglobaceae (SeqCode) > Candidatus Ruthturnera > Candidatus Ruthia endofausta. The sequence goes on from NZ_CP054490.1 coordinate 916,026, forward strand.
GGCAATGATTTGATAATTCATTCTAACAAATCATTAACATATTTGATATGCTCCTCTGCGGTTTGAATTTGATAGTCACCATTCTTAATATCTTGCATGGCTTGGATATAGAGGATATCCAAGCCATTTGCCCTAAAATCATTATAACGGTCAATATCCAACACCACGTATTTATTTTTACCACGAACGTTAATCACAACTTCATCGCCTTGTTTTAAGGCGTCATCAAAAACAGAAACACCCTTCGTCTTTACTTCGTTTGCGGTAATATTCATAATAGTTTTTTTATAATACTTTTAAAAGTATTATATATGAAAAATCTATTTGCAATAACCTTTTTGTGTCACCATGACTGCTACTTCAACGCGTGAGCTGAGTGATAGTTTTTTAAGAATTGATTTGACGTGGAGTTTAACTGTGCCATCGGAAATACCCAGTTCTCTAGCAATGACTTTATTGCTATAACCACTGGATACTTGACAAGCGACTTCTTCTTCTCGGCTGGTTAAGGAATCAAACGAAGGCTCATTATCAGTTAATTCATCCCGCAAAGCCTTTGCTAATACATGTGTCATATTTTGTGTAACAACAATTGAGCCTTTAACAACTTCATCTAAAGCGTCAACCAGCTCATCTGGATCCATATCTTTTAATAAATAACCTTGAGCGCCATGTTTAAGACAATTACGTAAATCATGTTCTTGGGTGCTGGTGGTTAGCATCACAATTGGCGTGGTGATGTTCTTTGCTTTGAGCGTTTTTAATACTTCAAGTCCGGACATTTGTGGCATACGTAAATCTAGTAGAATAATATCTACTGACAAAGAAGGAATTTCTGCCAAGCCTTGTTCTGGCGAGGCAGCCGCACTAGCACTAATTTGTTTAGATTCTAACAAGGCAATGAGTCCGTTACGAAACAAGGCATGGTCATCAATGATATAGATTTTCATGACAGTTTCGGGAAGTTGACGATAACGCGTGTACCTTCATCAACTTCTGATTCAATTTCAATACTAGCACCAATTCTTGTTGCTCGTTCTTTCATAATATTCATGCCAATATTATTCCCCATTACTTCACTTTCATTCTGATCTTTTTCAAATCCAACGCCATCATCCTCAATCAATAATTGATAATTAGGCTCTGCTAAAAGCAGAACACGTACATTACGAGCTTTGGCGTGTTTGCGTATATTAGACAACGCCTCTTGAGTAATGCGCATAATTTGCATTTCCACTTCTGGAGATACTTGTAGTCTGCCTTCAACTTGAAAATAAGTGGCAATGCCTTCTTCTGACATAAATCGATTGAGTAAATTTGTTAAAGAAGCCTCAATCCCTTTAGGGTCTAATGGCACACGAAAATTACACATCAGCTCACGCAACTCTTGATTTGCCTGAGTAATATTAGATTGTAAACTCAACACTTTATCACTCGCATCAGATTTTTTACCTGCTTTAAGCATGTTCCCAAGTACCGTTACTTGCAGTTTTAAACTGTAAATAGTTTGGGCCAATGAATCATGTATCTCTTGTGATAAAAACAAACGCTCTTGTGACAATTCTATGCGTTTGGTTTGGGCATCTAGGCGAGCTTTATCTAGTGCAATAGCGATATTTTCAGCAATAGAACTGAGTAGTGCACGCTCATCAAAAGCCAGTGAGGGCGATGTATCAAAAAATAAATTAAAAGTGCCTAGTGTTTTCCCATGATATCTAAGCGGGATAAATATCGTACCAACACTTGCCTTGGCTTGAGATTTTTTACCGACGCATTGTGCGCAAGTATGTACACTAAATTGCACATAAGTGTCACTTGCCATAGCGACTTCGCCACAAAAACAATCTGCATTCAATACATCTGCTACCTGAGCTTGCTTGTCAATAACTCCTTGTGTTGCCATCAAGTGAAGCTGACCATCATCAGACAAACTGCGTACAGCGCCTGATGAGGCGCCAGTCATGTTAATAAAAATGTCTAAAAAGTGCGAGAACAATTCATCAATCGAATGCATTTTATTCAGTTTTGATGACACACTATATAGCGTCTCTAAAGAGGCAGATTTTTTACTTAAACGCTGAATTTGCTTGTTTAAGATGCTTTCCATATCATCATATAGATGTTGATTTTCATCAATCAAATGATTAATCGCTTTTACAACAGGTTGAAACGTGGTTCTTTGGTGATCGCTTAAACGCACATTTTGGCTAGACTTATGATTATCCACCCAATTTTGCAAATCACTGAATGGTGATAAAAAATCTTGACGAATGGACAAGTAGAGGCCTAAATAAACCAACAGAATTAAGACAACCAACAACACATCCACGATATTAGTCATTGTATAAGCAAGTACCACTTCATACATTAACAATGGCGAGAGCAAAATCGTGACCAAAAAGTAAATGTAGAATTTTATTTTAATATTCAATATGTTTAGTTTCAAACCAGAAAGCAAGTTTTCCTTATTTTCCAATACAAAAAGAAGAAAATATTTCACCAAGTAAATCATCCGATGAAAACTCACCAGTAATACTACCCATAGATTGACCAGCAAAGCGTAAATCTTCAGCCATTAGCTCTATTGCACCATTTTCTAATTGCATAATGGCATTTTCAATAGATGCTAATGATGCTTCTAGGGCAATAATATGACGTTTTCTGGCAAGCACAATCCCTTCTGAAAAATCTTCTAATCCTGCAATATCAAACAACTCTTTTCGTAACAGCTCCATGCCTTCTGAATGCTTGGCTGAAACTGACAATTGAACAATATCATTAATCACGCCTCTTTCAATAGTGCCGCCTATTAAGTCCACTTTATTTTTAATTAGTAATAAGAACTGATAATCCATATTTTTAGGCAATATGGAAAAATCTAGCTTATCATCTTGCGCATCAAACACCATCAGCACCACATCAGCACGCTCAATCTCCAAATACGCTCTTTTGATGCCTTCTTTTTCTACCTTATTATGACTATCATGCAGACCTGCTGTATCAATAATATTAAGTGGCATGCCATTTACATGAATGGTTTCTTTTAACACATCACGCGTTGTACCTGCAATATCAGTCACAATAGCGCTGGATTCTTGTGTGAGCGCATTCAGCAACGAAGACTTACCAACATTAGGCTTACCAGCAATGGCAACATTTAATCCTTCTCTTAAAATAACACCTTGTGTGGCAGATTTTAAAATGGTTTCAATCTCCTGTTTAATGCCTTTTGCTTTAAGTTTAACTTGCTCAAATTGTAAAAAATCAATTTCCTCATCCGAAAAATCAATGGTCGCTTCAACAAAAACTCTAAGTTCAATAATAGACTTGGTAAGCATGTTAACTTGACTAGAAAACACGCCTGATAAAGACCTAAATGCTGATTTAGAGGCATATTTTGAGTTGGCATCAATCATATCTGCCACCGCTTCTGCTTGCACCAAGTCCATTTTTCCGTTTAAAAAAGCGCGTTTTAAAAATTCACCTGGCTCAGCTGGTTTAGCACCCATTGATATAATAGATTCTAATAAACAACGCATCACACTCATGCCGCCATGCCCTTGAAATTCTAATATATCTTCGCCTGTAAATGAATGCGGCTTAGAAAAAAAAAGAGCAATGCCTTTGTCTATCTCAGCATTTTCTTGGTCAAAAAATAAACCATAATGCGCATAACGCGGCTTGGGAACAAAGCCAAGCATTTTCTTTGCAATAACTTTGCATAATGGCCCTGATACACGCACTACGCCAATGCCTCCTTTGCCAACGCTACTGGCCAATGCACAAATTGTTGTTTCACTACTGTTCATTAATTTTTTAGGTATTTTTAAAATACTCGGTTAAAAATGTATCAAAACTCACTAAATCAGAGGCTTCAATCTGTTGCTGCTTTTTACATGAAACCTTTGCCTGATGATCCAAATAATCAAAGTGTTCTTGATTGATTGTATTAGATAAAAAATCGCTTCTATATTGTTTAGACAATGAATCAGTATAATCAAAAAATCCTTGATTACGCTCTTTCATCTGACTAAGTGTTATCGCAGAAGGGGTTAAATTTGGATTATTAATACGACATGCTATATCCCGAACAAATACCTGGTGGCTTTCACTTAGTAGGGTTGCACATTGCTCAATCTTGGTCATAATATCGTTTCCCCACTTTTGAAGTGAAGTCTGTGTGCCTCTATGCATTAACATTAATTTAGGCTTGCGACCCTCATGGGCAACCAGTTGATCATTAGTGTCAATTTCAAACTGCTCTGAGGTAGAAATAGCACAAGATGGTTCAAGCAAACAAAACAACATAAAAGCCTCTAAAAAATAAATTTGTGCTTTGTCGATACCCAGTGGCAAGAGTGGATTGATATCTATTGACCTTAACTCAACATAGCTAATGCCACTACTACTTAGTGCATCTAGAGGTTTTTTATCTGGCTCAAGCAGCGGTTTTGGGCGTACAGAAGCGTAATATTCATTTTCAATTTGCAAAATATTGGTATTAAGTTGTTGATATTTCCTATGGCGCTTTAAGCCAATCATTTCATACTCAAAACAAGCCGTTTGTATACCTGCTTTAAGACTATTTACATAATGGCCCAAACTATTATAATTGGCCTTAACACCTGCTTCATCCTCAGCTAAATTTTGATAGCCAATATCCCCCATGCGCAAAGAAGTAGCATGAGGTTCATACAAAGTTGACTCATTAAACTCAATCAACGAATGCGCATGGTAGCCTTTTAAAAACGACTTACACACAGCAGGCGATGCACCGAATAAATAAGGAATTATCCAGCCATAACGCACTATATTACGGGTTAAGCCCATATAGCTATTATCAATAAATGACCTTAACGTCTCTGTAGAGGTGAACAATGTTTGATATTGCTGCCAAAATTCATGAGAAAACGAATAATTAAAATGGATCCCTGCAATGGTTTGCATCACACTACCGTAACGATTTGCCAACCCTTGACGATAAATTGTTCTCATCATGCCTTGGTTAGAAGTACCATATTGAGCAATGGGAATGGTAGTTTCACCACGAATAACACAAGGCATGCTTGTCGGCCAAAAGTTTTGATCCTTAGGCAAATGATAATACAAATAATGCTGTGTGTCTTCTAAAAAAGACAACATTTCCACTGAATTATCAAGCGGCGGCGTTACCAATTCTATTAATGATTCAGAAAAATCCGTAGTGATATTAGGGTGTGTCAATGCACAACCAAAAGTTTGAGGGTGTGGCGCTTGAGAAATACCACCTTCTCTTGACACACGTAACCCTTCTTTTTCTAGGCCCATTAAGTTGCCCTTCAGTAACCTATTATATGGCTTTAGTTGTTGAATTTTTTCCTGTAATTGCAAAACAAGTCCAGATGCTAAAATAGTATTATTTTACATTAGGGCAACTGATGAGAACAATTAAGACGGTTGTGGGTGTTTTACGCAACAAGAACCAAGAAATACTCATTGCAAAACGCAAAAAAGAGCAATTTATGGGTGGTTTTTGGGAGCTCCCTGGCGGCAAAATTGAAGCTGATGAATCAAAAGAACAAACCGTCATAAGGGAGCTAAAAGAAGAATTAGGTATACAAGTTAATCAATTAACCCTTCATCAAACCATAATACATAAGTATGAAGACAAAATCGTCCAACTAAGTATTTATAACATCAACAAGTACCAAAACACGCCTTTAGGTGCTGAAGCTCAAGCAATATCTTGGGTTAACATTGATGATTTACACAGTTATAAACTATTACCCACCATGAAGGCATTTATCGACTCTATCATTCTGCCAGATAAATACTGGATAACCCCCTCTATAGACCATCAAAGTGATGGGTGGATGGAAAGATTTAATCAAAAACTAACACAAGACATAACACTCATCCAACTTAGGAGTAAAACCAAACTTGATAATGGCTTTATCCAACAACTTCACAACAAATGCAAGCAAAATAACATAAAGTTACTGCTTAATACCGTCAATAAGACTTTCGATGAGCTCTATTGCGATGGCTGGCATATCACCACCACTGAAATGCTTAAATTGAACAAAAAACCTTGTTCTAATAATAAACTCTTAGGCGCATCCACACACACCCTAACTGAAGCACTAAAAGCCCAAGCAATGGGTGCTGACTTTGTTGTCATCTCCCCCGTACAAGCTACTAAAACTCATCCTGATACTCTCCCATTAGGCTGGGAAAGTGTCAAAGAAGTCGTGGATAAACTCAATATTCCTGTGTACTTTTTAGGCGGAATGGAGCTTAAAGACCTAGAAAAAACCATCAAACTGGGCGCTCAAGGAATTGCGAGTGTTAGTGCTTTTTAATAATAACAAGCAAAATAACTTGAGGGAGGCTTTATACTTGACCCTCCCTGTATATAAAAAATTTGTCCGAATTGTTGCAACATAGAACTTAATGCTATTTTGCAACAATTTTGGACTGTTACCACGAAGCACCTAAAGATAATTTACTTTCTACCCAGTTATTTTCTTACACCTCTACTTCTTTTAATTTAAGTAGTCTTAAACGTTTAGAACTGAGATCTTAGGTTTAATAAAACTGATAAATAGATTGTGCTCTTTGTGACGTAAGTGTTGAAAATTCTATATGGTCAATTATAATATTATGGTGTAACTCATCGCGCAGCGCATCACTAAGTTGTAAACGTTTTGCCTACTAAAGTGCGTGTTTTGTTTGTTATCGGCTAACAATATGATTAATTTTTTCTCACGCAATGCATGTGTATCACGTACAGTATTGTAAACAGGGTGAATACCTTTTAACACCTATATTTAGATAAAGTTCACCTAAACTTAATAACGTTTTGCCGCCATCATCAGGCAGGTGCAAGTTCTTAATTTTTAGTTCTAACGTTAAAGGATTAAACTCAACTTGCTCTACACTCATAGCAACCCCAAGCATTTCTTGGCTATACATCGGTAGATACTTTTTAAGCGCATAAGGCAAACATCAATATTGGATCCAACTGTAGGGCCACATTCATATTGCTATCGTGAATAAAGCCAATAGAGATATTAAACGCATATTTTTTTTGGTAATAATCGCTAAAAAAAATTATCAATATTATCGCCTACCAATTTTGGCAGATTACTAGCTTTTACCTCACTCAGATAATTTTTGGCAATATCACCATTACCGAGTTGATATTCAACCTATGCCGGTTCTAATTTCATCTCACCAGTCAGTGCTGAGTTGTTAGAATATTTAATCGCTTGGTTAAAATAATCCTTAGCTGCAAACAACTTGTTATTTGCCTTAGCCAAAATCCCTAATAAACGATATCCCAAAGGATTTTTACTAGACTCATCAAAACCTGCTAGTAAAAATTCATAGCCATCTTTTTCGCCGCACTCATCTAACATACTTTGAGCAACGTTTAGACTTAAATCGTATTAGCCCGAATAAACCGAATTCAAACTAAAAGATAATAGGAAAGCGGTAATTATTGATTTTAAATTTTTCATTCTCGTTGCTCCTTATTGCTTGGCACGGAAAACACTAGAGCCTGAATTTGTACTGTTAGTACCACTATCCATATTTAAACCCTCCACTCATTTCAATAATTTTTTCGGCGAAAAGATTAAAATCGTAAGAGAGGAAAACAAACTAAACAGAAAAAAAATTAGCCGAAATAATGTGCCTTTAATTTCTTTTTTTCACTGTTCTAAATTTAGTGATGATAGTGGCTTGGTGACTTTTGTACACCTAACACTTTGTAGTCTCAAAGCAAAGGACGCAGGATTGCTTAGGAGTTAACCTCTGGTAAAAATCCATGTTGTGTCATCAGACATATCGACTCTAAATTGATAGTCTTCTTTATCAAAATCTTTCAAATTTTCTGCATGAGTGATTCTATTTTTAATCATATAATTAACCATCAGACCTCTAGCACGCTTGGCATAAATACCAATAATTTTATAGATGTCGTTTTTGAACTCTTTAAAAGCGATGTTAATGATTTTGGCATTCAAGGTTTTTTGATCAATACCTTTAAAATACTCATTAGAAGCAAGGTTAATGATAGTGTCAGCTTCGTCTTCATTTAATATGGTTGAAATCTCATTGCCCCAAAACTCATATAAATTCTTACCCTTAGCATTCTCAAGCCGAGTGCCCATTTCTAAGCGATAAGGTTGAATTAAGTCAAGCGGGCGAATCACACCGTATAGGCCTGACAACATGCGCAAGGTGCTTTGTGCAAACTCTAAATCCGCTATTGATAAAGAGGGGACATCAATACCTCTATAAACATCACCCTTGAATGCAAGCAATGCTTGCTTGGCATTTGTTAGATTAAAAGGGGTTGAAAATGTTTGAAAGTGCTCATGATTTAAATTGGCGAGTGCGTCACTAATTGACATGAGCTGTGCTATTTCATCTTGGGTTTTTGTCTTTAAGAGCTCAATTAACGTTTTAGATTGTTTAATTTGGTATGTTTGTGTGTATTCATCAATGTTAGAAGTAGAAAAATCTTGGGTTTTTGAAGGGGAAATAATGGCTAACATTAGATAAAATTTAAGTAAAAATTGATTAACATTCTACCTTAATATGATTGATAAATACGCCACTAAAAGGGCGCATTAGAGGCATTAATAGAGTATTTTATATGTTATAATCAGGGAACTTTTTCAATTTTTATTTTGTAGATTTTAACCTATGAGCACCCAATTATTACACCTGCCTAAAGCGCGTGGCTTTTATCATCCAAATAATGAAAAAGAGAACTGCGGCGTAGGTTTTATCGCCCACATTAAAGGTGAACCTTCACACCAAATTACCCTTGACGCTTTGGAAATGTTATCTAGAATGGATCATCGTGGTGGCTGTGGCTGTGAAACCAACACAGGGGATGGCGCTGGTATTTTAACCAATATTCCACATGGGTTTTTCATTCAAGAAATTAAGCGTTTATTTGGTATATCGGTTAAAAAAGGTGCTTATAGTGCTGGTAATATTTTCTTGCCACAAGATGAAAAACAAAGAGCGCATTGCATGAATTTGTTAGAAAAATCTGTTGCACGTGAGGGTCAAACTTTTATTGGCTGGCGTGATGTGCCTATTAATAGTGATAAAGCTAATATTGGCAATATTGCTAGAAAATCCCAACCTGTCATTAAGCAACTTATTATTGCTTGTGCCAAAGGCATTGACACACCAGCTTTTGAGCGTGCATTATTTGTTATCAGAAAACACACCTCAAATATCATTAGAACAGATGGGGCTTTGTCTCAAGCATTATTGTTCTACGTTTGCAGTTTGTCAAGTAGTGTTATTATTTACAAAGGCATGTTAATGGGCTCACAAGTACTTGATTTTTATCAAGACTTATCTGATATTGAGTATTCAACCTATTTGGCGATGGTACACTCACGTTTTTCGACCAACACATTCCCTTCATGGGATAGGGCGCAACCTTGCCGCTATATGTCACACAACGGTGAAATTAATACCCGCCAAGGCAATTATAACTGGATGCATGCTAGAGAAGGCGTCCTAAAAAGTGACCTCTTCAAAGGTAATTTAAACAAAATTCTGCCTGTTATTGAAACCGAAGTATCTGATTCGGGCAGTTTTGACAATGTGTTAGAATTTTTGATGATGAATGGTCGCACCTTGCAAGAAGCAGTGCTAATGATGGTGCCTGAAGCTTGGCAAAATGACGACAACATGAGTGCTTCAAAAAGAGCGTTTTATGAATACTTCTCTAACATTATGGAGCCGTGGGATGGACCTGCCTCTATTACCTTTACAGATGGCGCTTATATTGGTGCGGTGCTTGACCGTAACGGTCTTCGCCCTTCGCGTTACTATTTAACTCATGATGAGCGCGTTATTATGGCAAGTGAAGTGGGCGTAGTCGATGTGGCAACTAATAATATCAAAACTAAGGGCAGGTTACGCCCAGGCAAGATGTTTTTGGTTGATTTTGACAAAGGTGAGTTGATTGATGATGAGGCTATAAAATCTGAATTGGCCTCAAAAAATCCTTACCAAAACTGGCTAAATGATCAACAAATATACCTATCAGAATTTCACTATGGAGTTGAAACGCACAGTTTCCATCCAGAGTCATTAATTCACCGCCTAAAAGCATTTGGCTATAGCACTGAAACCTTGCAATTTATGTTATTACCACTGGTTAACGAATTGCGTGATCCAGTGGGCTCTATGGGTAATGACTCAGCACTAGCATGTTTGTCTAGTCAATCACGCATTATTTATGACTATTTTAAGCAATTATTTGCACAAGTCACCAATCCAGCAATTGATTCTATTCGTGAAGAAGTGGTGATGTCATTACGTTGCTCGATTGGACCAGAAGGCAACTTATTAAGCGACAAGGCTGAAAATGCACACCGCTTAGTTATTGAGCATCCAATTTTAACCAATGAAGAAGCCGCCGCATTAAGACATTGCAACCATCGTGGTTGGACGAGCAAAACCATTGATATTACTTATAACATTGATGAAGATCAAAAAGTATCTGAATTATTAGACAATATTTGCGCCCAAGGCTCTCAGGCCATTAAAGATGGACACACTTTAATTATATTGTCTGATTGTAATATTGGTAAAAATCGTGTCGCAATATCTAGCCTATTGGCCTCTTCTGCCCTACACAGATACTTAGTTGCCAGTGCTGAACGCACCCAAGTGGGTATTATTGTTGAAACGGGTGAGGCTCGTGAGGTTCATCATTTCTGTTTGGTGATAGGTTTTGGTGCGGATGCAATTAATCCATACCTTGCATTTGAGGCGTTATGGCAAGCACGCCGTGATAAAATCATTGACATTGAAAGTGATGATGCCATTATATCTGCCTATCGCAAAGGTATTGCCAAAGGCATGTTAAAAGTCATGGCAAAAATGGGTATTTCTACCTTAGAGTCTTACAAAGGTGCACAAATTTTCGAAGCAGTAGGTCTGGCACCAGAAGTGATGGATAAGTGCTTTTTTGGCACAGCGTCTCGTATTGATGGGGTTAATTTTGATATTTTACAAACAGAAAATGAAAAACGGCATCAACATGCCTATCAAACTAACTCTTTGGATAATTTAGGTCAATATCATTGGCGCAGTGGCGGTGAAAAACACATGTGGGATCCGCAAGCAATTTCCAACTTGCAATTAGCAGCTCGCAATAATGACGAATCGGCTTATTGGACGTTTTCTAAACACGCCAACGAACAAGGCACACGCAACTCAACATTGCGTGGTTTGATGTCGTTTAAAAAATCCAACCCAATTGCTACAATTGCTATTGATGACGTTGAAGATGTTAAAGAAATTGTCAAACGTTTTGCTACAGGTGCGATGAGTTTTGGTTCTATTTCTGCTGAATCACACGAATCTTTAGCCATTGCCATGAATCGCTTGGGCGGCAAATCAAACACAGGCGAGGGTGGTGAAGATGCCAAACGCTGGACACCAGATGCCAATGGCGATTCACGCCGTAGTGCTATTAAACAAGTAGCTTCAGGACGTTTCGGTGTTACCATTGATTACTTAAATAACGCAGATGAAATCCAAATTAAAGTCTCACAAGGTGCAAAACCTGGTGAAGGTGGCGAATTACCTGGTGCAAAAGTAGATGAAGGTATCGCTTCAATACGCCACTCCACACCCGGTGTAGGGCTTATTTCCCCACCGCCTCATCATGATATTTATTCCATTGAAGATTTGTCACAACTTATTTTTGACCTAAAACGCTCTAATCCAACTGCCCGTATTAGTGTAAAGCTAGTTGCAGAAGTAGGTGTGGGCACGATTGCTGCAGGTGTTGTTAAAGCAAAGTCTGATCATATTGTTATTGCTGGACATGATGGTGGTACAGGCGCTTCACCACTAACCTCAATCAAACATGCAGGCTTGCCATGGGAGTTAGGCTTAGCTGAGACTCACCAAACCTTGGTGATGAATGGCTTGCGCTCACGCGTGGTTATTCAAACAGATGGGCAGTTAAAAACGGGTAGAGATGTTGCCATTGGTATTCTTTTGGGTGCTGAAGAGTTCGGATTTTCAACCGCACCACTGATCACCCTAGGCTGCATTATGATGCGTAAATGCCACCTAAATACTTGCCCAGTCGGCATTGCCACACAAGACAAAGAATTACGTAAAAAATTTTCAGGCAAACCTGAACATGTGGTGAACTACTTATTTATGGTGGCTCAGGAATTACGTTTAATCATGGCAGAACTTGGTTTTAAAACCATTAATGAAATGATTGGCCGTGTTGATATGTTAGAGATGAATCAAGCGCTTAATCATTGGAAACAAGAAACCATAAACCTAGATGCTTTATTAACACCTGCTAAAAAACCTAGCAAAGACACAGGCACTTATCAAACCATTGCTCAAGACCATCAATTAGACCAACAAATTGACAACACGCTCATTGCACAATCAGAGTCAGCCATTAAAAATGCTGAAAAAATTCATATCAATTCTGTTATCACTAACGTTGATCGCGCTGTAGGTACAATGCTTTCGTCACACATTGTTAAAACACGTGGTGGTAATAACTTAAAAGATGATACTATTCATATTAATTTTAAAGGCTCTGCAGGTCAATCTCTTGGTGCATTTTTAGCAAAAGGTGTTACTTTAGAGGTTGAAGGCGATGCTAATGATTATGTTGGTAAAGGGCTTTCAGGTGGTCATATTATTGTTTATCCACCTAAAAACTCAACTTTTAATGCTGAAGATGAAATTATTGCTGGCAACGTTTGTGGTTACGGTGCAACAGGTGGTGAAATGTATTTATCAGGTTGCGTATCTGAGCGCTTTTGTGTGCGTAATTCAGGCGCTATCGCCGTAGTAGAAGGAGTTGGTGATCATGGTTGTGAATATATGACAGGCGGTCACGTTATTATTCTAGGCGAAGTGGGTCGTAACTTTGGTGCTGGTATGAGCGGCGGTATTGCTTATATCTATAACCCAAATCATACGTTCGAATCCATGGCCAATCCAATCATGATTGACCTTGATCCGATGGATGATGAGGCGCAAGTAAAATTGAAACAATACATCAACAATCACGTTAAATATACTGGCTCAAAAGTAGCCATGCGTATTCTTAACAACTGGCACGATGAAATCAAGTATTTTATTAAAATCATGCCAAAAGATTTCAAGCGTGTTTTAGCTCAAAATTCTAACTAACAAATCTTTAATAATAATGGGTTTAGCGATCACAAAAGGTATTCACCATGCTGAGTTAACAGTCTCAAAACTAGAAGAAAGTGCAGATTCTTTTATCTCGCTACTGGATTGGAAAGAGGTGCGTAGAAATAAAACATACCCAAGTATCTTTGTTAGTGATGGTCATGTTTGTTATGCTCACACTTTATTAGCTAGCCAAAGAAAACACACCAAGCCCATTCAATAAGGATATCGGTCTACATCATAAGCACTTGAAATTGAAAGTGAGGAGAGTTTAAATATACTCTACCAATAATTACTCAATAATAGAATGTGTGTTACACTTCCCCCCAGTGCATCTTTCTTTGTAAAACGACAAAATCATAGATGTGTGGATTTTTCTCATCAGCTTGATGAGATTCACGACTAAATTCGACAAATTGAGTACGATCAAATTCTGGAAAGTACGCATCACCCTCAAATTTATCCTTAACTTCGGTGATATAGAGTCTATCAATCCTATCTATCATTTGTTCGTAAAAAGATGCGCCGCCCATAACCATCAGCTCATCACCATTAGCCAGACTTAATGCTGCGTTAATACTACCAACAACCTCACAACCATCAGCTTTAAATTTAGTGTTTCGACTCACAATAATATTGCGACGATTAGGTAGTGGCTTGCCAATGGAGTCATAAGTTTTACGCCCCACTAAAACGACTTTACCTGTCGTTGCCTTTTTAAAATAAGCCAAATCAGCTGGCAAATGCCAAGGCAAAGCATTATTTTTACCAATCAGCTGATTATCGTCCATTGCGACAATAATAGATAATTTCATAGGAAAAGTTTCAAATAAAGTAAAATGATACCTATTTTACAAATATCACTCATCATGGTGTCACTAATTCTGGCTTCAAGCTCACCTTTTAAAAAAACATTACTTGCTAAGTTAGGGTTGGCATTTACGACACGCTCACCAAAAATTGACGAATCAAGAAAAACAAGTGAAACGCCTGAACAGTTGGTTTATCGTTTAGCTCAGAGAAAAGCACGAGAAATTGCAAAAACACACAGTGGTTTGATTATTGCTTCTGACCAAGTGGCGACACTTAATGATGGCTTTAATACTGATGACAAGGTACTGACTAAGCCAAAAAATCATGAGAATGCCATTAAACAGCTACAGCAAAGTTCTGGAAATACAGTAACTTCTATTACAAGTTTGGCACTTTTAAATACAAATACCAACAATATACAAACTAAAGTTGAAACTTTTAAAGTGATTTTTAAAGATTTGAATATTGAACAAATTGAGTATTATCTTAAAAAAGAAACCCCTTATAACTGTGCAGGTAGTTTTAAATCAGAAAGCCTAGGCATTAGTTTATTTAAACGCATGATTGGAGACGACCCAAATAGCTTAGTTGGCTTGCCACTTATTCAACTTATTACAATGCTAGAAAATGAAGGCATTGAGATCCTAACTGACAACAGCTAAACGTCATGCAATATCTTTATCCTTATAAGTCTAAATGCTTTCAATCGGGTCAAAAAACTTATTGGGGCTCACTGTACGGCAGTGCAGATGCACTGGCATTAATTGAATTTGCCAATCAACAACAGCAAGTTATTTTAGTCATTGCTAATGACATTGCACATTTTGACAGTCTTTATAAATCTTTAAATTTCTACAACACAGATTTAGAAATTTTAAAATTTGATAACTGGGAAGTGCTCGCCTATGATCACTTTTCGCCTCATCCTGATATCACCTCAAGTCGACTAAAAACCTTATCAAAACTTAAAAATCTTAAACGCGGTATTGTTCTCACCACACTAGAATCATTATTTTCACACTTATGCCCGTTAGAGTTTGGCGAAAAATATAGCTTTAATATTGGTATTAATGACAATATTAATCTTGATACTTTTAGTGAAAGACTATTAAAAATTGGCTACAACCGCGTAACCACAGTGATGGAGCATGGTGAGTTTAATGTACGTAGCTCATTGATTGATTTATACCCAATGGGTGCAAAAACACCCTACCGAATTGATTTATTTGATCAAGAAGTAGAGTCTATTCGCACCTTTGATACCTCAACTCAACGCTCCAAGGTGCAAGTGTCTGAAATTGCGCTACTGCCTGCCAGAGAATTTCCCACAGATAATGCTAGTATTGAGCGTTTCAAAACCAATTATCAAAAAGCGTTTAATGATCATAGTTTCATTTATACCGAAGTTAGTGAAGGCAGGCTACCAGGCGGTATTGAATTCTATTTACCACTATTTTTTAACACAACCAACACCTTGTTTGACTATCTAGTAAATAACGCCGTGATTGCCACATCAAAAGGGTTTTCAAACTTGGTAGATAAGACCTATAGCGAGATACGCGAACGATTTGAAAATGCCAAAAAAACATTAGATAGAGCGCCACTTGATATTCACCAAGTTTTCCTGTCCAAAGAGTTGTTGTTTAGTGAAATCAAGCAAAAATCACAACTCATCATTAGCACGTCAAAACTAGAAGAAAAAAACCAACACTTTAATTTTAATTCAAGCCTATTGTCTCCCATACGCATTGAGCCAAAAACAAAAAATCCATTAAACAAATTTTTAATATTTGTTAAAAGATTTACCAACAAGAAAAGCAAAAAAATATTAATTGTTTGTGAGTCGTACGGCAGGCAAGATGTGCTCAGCGATTTACTCATCAAGCATAACCTTGATATTCATAGTGTTAAAAACTGGCATGAATTTAGCAAGAGTAACAAGCCACTTAACATTACCCATGAAGACCTTACCCATGGCTTATTCACTAATGATATCGCCATTGTTACTGAAGAGGATTTATTCGGTCAAGAAGTGGTTCAGCAACAGCGCCGTCGCCGTGCCAAACATAAAGATTTTGATGAGGCAATTAAAAGCTTGGTTGAGATTAGAATGGATGATGCTATTGTGCATGAAAACTATGGTGTGGGCAGATATTTAGGGCTTAAAACCCAAATCTTTGATGGTCAATCACAAGATTTTCTTGCCCTGGAATATGCTGATAAGGCAAAATTAATGGTGCCAATCACCTCGCTTAATTTAATCTCTAGGTACGCTGGCATTTCACCAGATAGTGCACCATTACACAAGCTAGGTACAAATCAATGGAGCAAGGCTAAGAAAAAATCAGGCGAGGCTTTGTTTGATGTGGCGGCTGAATTATTAGAAATTTATGCCAAGCGAGCCTCTCAAACAGGCTTTGCTTTTCCTGAACCGAATGATGCTTATTCCTCATTCGTTGCCAGTTTTCCCTTTGAGGAAACACCGGACCAGCTCAAAACCATGGGCGAAGTGTTAGCAGATATGCAATCACACAAACCAATGGACAGATTGGTTTGTGGCGATGTTGGTTTTGGTAAAACTGAAATTGCCATGCGTGCAGCGTTTTTAGCAGTTGAGGCAGACAAGCAAGTGGCAATTCTGGTACCAACCACGCTATTATCTAACCAACATTACCAATCATTTGTTGACCGTTTTACTAGCTACCCTGTTGAAATTGCAGCGCTTTCAAGGTTTCAAACTCCAAAAGAGCAAAGAATAATCATTGAAAAATTAAACCAAGGAAAAATTGACATCGTCATTGGTACACACAAAATTATTCAAGGCACTATTAAATACAAAAACCTTGGCTTGGTTATTATTGACGAAGAGCATCGCTTCGGCGTTAAACAAAAAGAGGCGTTGAAAAAACTACGGGGCGAGAGTGACGTTCTGACCATGACTGCCACCCCTATTCCACGTACATTGAATATGGCGCTAGGCTCATTAAGAGAATTGTCTATTATTGCCACGCCACCTGCCAAACGTAGCGCCATCCAAACGTTTGTACAAGAGTGGAGTAACAATAACATCAAAGAGGCAATCACACGTGAAATACACCGTGGTGGTCAGATTTTTGTGTTACATAACGACATTGATTCAATTGACAATATGGCAAAAAATCTTGAACAAATTATACCAAAAGCCCACGTTCGTATTGCCCACGGACAAATGCCAACACGTGAATTAGAAAGAATCATGAGTGACTTTTATCATGCGTGTTTCCAAATTTTGGTTTGCACCACAATTATTGAAACAGGGATTGACATTCCCAATGCTAACACTATTATTATCAATAATGCGCAAAAATTTGGTCTGGCACAATTACATCAACTACGAGGTCGTGTTGGTCGTTCCCACCATAGGGCCTACGCTTATTTGATTGTCAAGTCTCATCAATCACTATCCAGAACAGCCAAAAAACGTCTCGATGCCATTGAATCTTTAAAAGAGCTTGGTACTGGATTTATGCTGGCTAATCACGACCTTGAAATTCGTGGTGCGGGTGATTTATTGGGTGACAATCAGTCTGGAAAAATTAGCGAAATTGGTTTTAATCTTTATCATGATTTATTAAAACGCACTATTGATGCCATGCGCTCTGGTAGAAAAATTAACCTTAACGATCCAATTAATCATGAAGTGCAAATTAATTCTGGCTTGCCATCCATTATTCCAGAAACCTATATTTTTGATGTGCACGAACGACTGGTATTCTACAAACGCATTGCCAATTGCCAAAACAATAAGGAGCTTAAAGCCTTGCAAATTGAGATGATTGACCGTTTTGGATTATTACCAGATTCAACCAAAAACTTATTTGTCAATATCAAACTCAAACTCTTTTCAGAAAAAATTGGCATTGATGAAATCAACCTCTATGAAGACAAAGCCATCATCACCTTTGGCAGTAAAAATACCATTGAGCCAATCAAAATCATCAATCTTATTCAAAAACAAGCGAAAAAATATCAGTTAAAGGGTCAAAACCAATTAATCATTAAAGAAGAGATGCCTGAAGATATTAGACGAATCGAGTTGATAGAAAACCTACTAAAAACATTAAGTTAATTCAGTTATAACAAAAAACTGGCTAACCAGATAGCAAAGCCAAAAAAAATAACGACTGCCATAACTAAAACAACGATTCGCCATAACTATCTTGATAGCGATTTTCAATATCAATCATATCAAACTGATGATTTTGCGTACCTAGATGCGCCACTTTAATGGCGCCCAATAGCCCTGCTAATTGACCAGTTGTTTTCCAATTCATGTCATGCATTAAGCCATACAACAATCCAGCACGATAAGCATCGCCACAGCCTGTAGGGTCTTGTGCAGTATCTGCCTTGGCGGGGACAATATTGATTAATTTTCCATCGGTATGAATTTCTGAACCTTCACTGCCTTTGGTAACAATCAAAGCATTAACTTTGGAAGCGATAGTTGATAAATCTAGTCCAGTTTTGGCTTGTAACATTTGTGATTCATAATCATTTACTGCTATATAAGTGGTTTGTTCAATAAAGTTAACCAACTCTTCATCTGAAAACATTGGCATACCCTGGCCTGGATCAAAAATGAATGGGATGTTTAATTGTTTAAATTGTACCGCATGCTCAATCATGCCAACACGTCCATCAGGAGACACAATGCCAATATCAACCGCACTGGCATCAGATACCTTATTTTGGTGCGATTGATCCATTGCACCTGGGTGAAAGACAGTAATTTGATTATCACTCATATCAGTGGTAATAAACGCCTGCCCTGTATATTGGTCTTTTAGAACTTTGATATACGAGGTGTTCATATGATGCTTTTTCATCCACGCTAAATAGGGCGTAAAATCACTACCCACTGTTGCCATTGGCACTGAATTAACACCTAATAAATGCAAATTATAAGCAATATTACCAGCACAACCACCAAACTCTTTGCGCATGGTTGGCACTAAAAATGACACATTGAGCATATGCACCTTGCCTGGCAAAATATGGTTTTTAAAATGATTATGGAACGCCATAATGTTATCAAAGGCGTACGAACCACAAATTAATGCTGTTTTTTTCATATTATTATTTTCCTTTTTATTTTTAATAAACGATGAGTGTCTTTGCCAAACTTAGCTTGCTTATTAAATGAAATATCCTATCTTAATTCTTTTGGCACTGGGAAATGAATATTTTCCTTCGCACCATTCACTTCAATAACTTTAGTTGCGCCCTTATCTCGCAAATAATGGATTACTTCTTGAACCAAAACTTCTGGCGCTGAAGCGCCTGCAGTTACGCCTATTGTATTCATGCCTTTAAGCCATAACTCATCAATTTCACCAGCACCATCAATCAGATAGGCAGGAATGTCCATTTTTTCAGCAATTTCTTTAAGGCGATTTGAGTTAGATGAGTTGCTAGAACCTAATACTAACAACACATCAGAAGATTGCATCAAGATTTTAACTCCGTCTTGACGATTTTGTGTGGCAAAACAAATATCATCTTTCTTGGACGCATCAATAGTGGGGAACTTTGATTTTAAATAATCCACAATATATTGAGTATCATCAATCGAAAGCGTGGTTTGTGTTGTATAAGAAATATGGATATTTTTTGAAAAATTTAAACGCTCAACATCCTCAATTATTTCCACTAATTGAACACACTTGTCCTCACTAGATTGCCCTAACGTGCCTTCAACCTCTGGATGTCCTTTATGACCAATCAAAATAACCTGATGATTTTGTTTTTGTTTTCTGGCAACTTCTTTATGCACTTTGGTCACCAAAGGACAAGTGGCATCATAAATAGTTGCACCCGTGTTTTGTGTTTGTTTTCGTACCGCCATTGATACGCCATGCGCACTAAAAATAACCACTTGGTTATTAGGCACATCAGCGATATTTTCAACAAAAACAGCACCTTTAGCCTTTAGCCCATCAACCACAAATTTATTATGCACCACTTCATGACGAACATACACAGGTGCGCCATGCAACTTTAACGCACGCTCCACAATTTCAATTGCACGCTCAACACCAGCACAAAAACCACGTGGGTTTGCCAGTAAAATTTTCACTGTTTTTGGAGGATTTTTACTTGAAAAGAGACATCACTACCTGCCAGTGGGTGATTAAAATTAACGGTAATATCATCCCCCTCAATTTGATCAATACAGCCCTCATAAGAATCTCCTATAGGTGTTTTAAACTCAACAACGGCACCTAACTCAATCATCATAGTTTGTGGAAAATCTGGGCGCTTCATAACTTGAAAGGCTTCTTCCAGCTCACTGCCAAATGCCTCTGATGCGCTTAAAAGAAAGGTTTGCAATTTCCCCACTTGAGCGTCAATAACGCAGGACTCTAAGCACGAATCTAGCTGACCATCGCCCAATTCAAACTCAAGTGGCTCGTTCCAAGATTCATCAACCAAGGCACCGTTTGCATGGCTAAGCTTGTAGAAAATTTTGTATTTAGCCACTATTAAACATCATGGCGCTTAATATTTTATGTACTTGAGTGCGCAATTCAGACCGGTGCACAATCATATCAATCGCACCTTTTTCTAGCAAAAACTCACTACGTTGAAAGCCTTCTGGCAATGATTCTCGCACGGTTTGTTCAACCACTCTAGGGCCAGCAAAACCAATCAACGCACTTGGTTCAGCAATATGAACATCTCCTAACATGGCAAAACTAGCAGAAACGCCGCCCATGGTTGGATCAGTCAAAATCGAAATAAAAGGTACTTTTTTGTTACTCAGCAACTTAATCATTAAAGCTGTTTTACTCATCTGCATCAGTGAAAACAAGCCCTCTTGCATACGCGCACCGCCTGAAGCTGAAAAACAAATCAACGGCGAGTTGGTTTCAATGCTTATTTTTGCAGCGCGAACAAGCTTCTCACCCACCACAGAGCCCATTGAACCGCCCATAAATTTAAATTCAAAAGCGGCGACCACGACTTTTATACCGTTAAGCGTACCTGTTTTAACCACAAGCGCATCTTTTTCATGGGTGATTTTTTGTGCTTGTAAATAACGATCTTTGTATTTTTTTTGATCCTTAAACTTTAGAGGATCAACCGCACTTAAATTAGCAGCAATTTCTTCCTGCCCATCTTTCTCCAAAAAACCATCAAGTCGCATACGAGCGGAAATACGCATATGATAATCGCACTTAGGGCAAACACAATTCAACGCTTTTAATTCTTCTGAATAAAGCGTGGTTTCACACTTAGGGCACTTTCTCCATAAGCCTTCTGGAATATTTTTCTTCGCTACACTGGTAATAGAGGGTAGGATTTTTTCTAGCCAACTCATACGCCTTTCCTTATTTTTAATTATTTAATTGCGGTAGCAATTTCATTTGCCAAACGCCCAACACTTGCTAGCATTTTATCTCTATCATTTGCATATTGTTCAACAAATGCAACCAACGATGAGCCCACAATAATTGCATCAGCATGCTCAGACACTGCCTTTGCGCTTTTAGCGTCTTTAATACCAAACCCCCCTCCAATGGGCAAATCAACCGTTTGACGAATTCTTAAAAGATGTGCTTTGACCAAATCAACATCCAAATGCTCTGCGCCCGTCACACCTTTAAGAGCGACAAAATAAATAAAACCTGAGGCAATGGTGGCTAAAAATGCTAAGCGCTCATCTGTTGTCGTTGGCGCAACCAAAAAGATAAAATCAATATCAACCCCGTCAAGACTCTGCTTTAAATCATGCGCCTCTTCTGGTGGCATATCCACCACCAACACACCATCAACGCCACTTTCACTAGCAACATTAGCAAAGGCTTGATAACCAAAAACCTCAATCGGATTTAAATAACCCATCAGCACAATAGCTGTTGTATCGTTGCTTTGTCTAAATTTTTTAACTAAAACAAGCACATCAGATAAACTTACACCATCCTTCACCGCACGCTCGTGCGATTTAGCAATTGTAGGGCCATCAGCCATCGGGTCTGAAAACGGCACACCCAACTCAATCACATCTGCACCATTTTTGACCAAAACTTGCATTAATTCAAGGGTATTATCAAGCCCGCCATCCCCCGCAGTAATAAAGGGGATAAATGCTTTTTCATCAACAGGAAGTTGGGTAAAAATTGTACTTAACCTTGACATTATGCGTTATCTTTTGCTAAATTCATGCACAGCATCTACCAGAACCTTCATGTGCTCAGGATTGACATCAGGAGAGGTGCCATGACCTAGGTTAAATACGTGGCCTGTATCGCCTTGAAATTGTGATAAGATTTTTTTAACTTCTTTTCGTATTTTTTCAGGTGATGCGTATAAAACACAAGGATCTAAATTACCCTGAAGTGCCACCTTAGTGCCAATACGCCGTTGTGCATCATTCAACTCCACTGTCCAATCCAATGCCACACCATCACAACCACTATTTGCAATCTGCTCTAGCCACATGGCACCACCTTTAGTAAACAAGGTGACTGGAATGGTTTTACCGTTAAATTCACGCTTGATACCATTAACGATTTTGGTCATATATTGAAGTGAAAAATCTTCATAGCTTTGTTTATTCAACAAACCACCCCAAGTGTCAAAAATCATCACCGAATCTGCACCTGCTTGAAGTTGACCATTCAAATAATCAATAATTGTGTCTGCTAATTTGTCTAATAATTGATGCATGTGCGCGGGGTTTTCATACATCAGCCCTTTAACTTTGGAAAAGTTCTTGCTTGAACCGCCTTCAACCATATACGTGGCTAATGTCCATGGACTGCCTGTAAAGCCAATTAATGGCACCCTGTTATTTAAAGCTTTCTTAATCACTGATACGGCGTCAGTGACATAAGACAACTCATTGCCCACATTGGGCTTTTTTAATTGCTCAATGGAGGCTAATGTATTAAGTGGGTTTGAAAATTTAGGACCTTCGCCTTCTGAAAAATACAAGCCTAAATCCATTGCGTCAGGAATGGTTAAAATATCTGAGAACAAAATGGCTGCATCTAAATCAAAACGATCAATAGGCTGCATGGTGACTTCACATGCCAGTTCAGGTGATTTGCACAGGGTTAAGAAATCACCTGCTTTTGCACGTGTTGCTCGATATTCTGGTAAATAGCGACCCGCTTGACGCATCACCCAAATAGGTGTGCGTGAGGTAGGTTTTTTCAATAAGGCATTAATATAATCAAATGACATGGGCTTTTAATATAAAAAAGTAAACGCTGTAATTATAATGATTTTGTTGGTATATCTTTACCAATCAGGCATAAAAAAAGCCACTTTCGCGGCTTTTTTTTATTGAATTTTGTTACCCTTGTCTCTTAAAACTGGCATAACGTGATTTAAACTTCTCAACACGACCAGCACTGTCCATAATCTTTTGTTTACCTGTATAAAAAGGATGACAACTAGAACATACATCTAAGTGTAATTCTTCTTTGTCAACGGTTGAGCGTGTTTCAAAGGAATTGCCACATGAGCAAACTACTTTAACGTCATTGTAATTAGGATGAATATCTGTTTTCATGTTATCTGGATTTTTTCTAAAATCGTAAAAGAGGACAAATTATATACTATTTAAAACTTATGCGTATGCTATTTTTACTTGTTTCTTAGACGCGTAGCATTGCCAATCACAACTAATGAACTAATCGGCATAACAATAGCGGCGAATAGCGGCGTAACTTTTGCCATTATCGCCAGTGGCACCATAAAAGCATTGTATAGTAGTGCAAAAGTGATGTTTTGTTTAATGGTGCTGTTAGTACGCTTTGCTAAATTAATCAGTTCAATAATTGGGCTAAGTGTAGATTTTAAGATAACCAAATCTGCACTATTAACCGACACATCACTGCCTGAGCCAATCGCAATACTGGCATTAGCTTGCACTAAGGCAGGTGCATCATTCACGCCATCACCTACCATAAGCACCGTATAGCTTTGCTGTAATTGTTTTATATAATCGGCCTTATCTTTTGGCAAGGCTTGCGCAATCATATTTTCAACCCCTAATTTTGAAGCAATCGCTTGGGTGACCACTTTGCTATCACCACTTAATATGCTGACTTGCTTGCCCATAGATTTAAGCTTATCAACAACCTCAGTAGCATCTGATTTAATTTGATCTTTTAAAGCAACAAAACCCAACACGTCAGATTCATTAGCACACCAAATACAACTCGCACCTTGTTGCTCTAATATGCTAGATTTATTTAACAAATCAGTATCTACTTGATGTTTACTATCCACATAAGACAAATGACCGATTTTATAACTTTGCTGATTAATAACACCACTCACACCTTGACCATGGTCAGCATAAAACTCGCTTACCTCTAAAATTCTGCCAGTTTTATCAGCGCCAACAATTGCTTTAGCCAAAGGGTGCTCAGAATGCCTTTCA
The DNA here is from genome assembly GCF_013342985.1 of Candidatus Ruthia endofausta. Classification (NCBI taxonomy): domain Bacteria; kingdom Pseudomonadati; phylum Pseudomonadota; class Gammaproteobacteria; family Pseudothioglobaceae (SeqCode); genus Candidatus Ruthturnera; species Candidatus Ruthia endofausta. The sequence goes on from NZ_CP054490.1 coordinate 940,483, forward strand.
ATGCTAGCCATGATATTGATAAAATTGGTTTTATCAATTAAAGCTTCAATATGACTGATGCTAAACTCACCTTTGGTAAGTGTGCCAGTTTTATCAAAAACCACCCAATCTACTTTATCTAGCACTTCAAGTGCATTACTGTTTTTAATGAGTATTTTTTTCTTAATTGCCACACCACTTGCAACCGCAATACTCATTGGTGTAGCCAGCCCAAATGCACAAGGACAGGTGATAATCAGTACGCTAGTGGCACTTAACAATGCCAAATCAAAATCATATGGATACCAATAAATAAAAGTCGCTATTGCCAAAAAAATAGTCGTGCCAACAAAATAGGGAATGATTTTATCAAGCGTACAAATAATTGAGTTTTTGTTGTACTGCGTGTTCTCAACTAGGCTAACAATTTGTCCTAAAGCCGAATTCTTTAAGGTTTTTGTCACCTTAATCATAAGGCTGCCACTGGCATTGACTGAACCAGCAAATACCTCATCACCAGATTGCTTTCTAACTAACAAAGACTCCCCTGTCAATAACGATTCATCCACTTCACTATCGCCTGACAAAACAATACCATCCACTGCTAAACGTTCTGTAGGCTTAATCAGGACAGTTTCATCCATTTTAATTGTACCCACTGGTGTAATTTTTTCCTCGCCTTTGCTAATCACATAGGCAACTTTGGGCTGTAACTGTTGCAAAGCACTAGAGGCCGATAGTGTGGATTTTTTGGCTGAGCTTTCAAGATAACGCCCAATTAAAATCACAAAGATAAAATTAACCACCGTGTCAAAATACACCTCGTTTTTAGTAGACAGCCCTAATAGTACATACACAGAATAAAAATACGTGCTCAACGCCCCAATACTAATCGGCACATCCATATTCATAAAGCGGTTTTTAAGCCCAAAATAAGCATTTTTAAGAAATGGCATACCCGCATAAAATAAAGTAGGTGTGGCCAATGAAAAGCCCAGCCACTGAAAATAATTATGGTATTTTCCATCTGCTGCGCCTGTATACATAGCAATTGAAATCCACAATAAATTCATCATCGTAAATGCGCTAAAACTAATACGATAAAGCATGGCTTTATTGGCTTTATTAGCAATAGACTCAGCCATATTTTGTTCGTACGGCATGGCTGCATATCCAAGGCCTGCTAATCTTTGCATAATCACAGATAGTTGAATATCAGCATCAGCCCAACTAAGACGAATGCGCTTATCAGTCAAACTCACCCGCACCCAAACAACCCCACCAAGTACGCCAATTGCTCTTTCAATCAGCCACACACAAGCAGCACAATGGATGCTGTTGCTAATTAGGGTGATGGTTTTAACCCCTTCATCAAAAGGTTCTAAGAAAGGCTGCTGAAAAGCATCTGCATCATAAAATTCTACTGGATATTCCAAATCAACAACAGGCAGTAATGAGTTGGTTTGTTGATGATAAAAAAAACCCAGCCCACTCAAATAAATGGTTTGACACACACTTGCACAACCAACACAACAAAAATCCTTCTGTTCGTCTTCAATAGATGCTTGGACTTTATTATGTCTAGTCACTTCTAATCCGCAGTGATAACAGGTATTGTTCATGGTGGTTGATTTTATTGTATTTATGCCTCTAAGCGTTTACAATATCAACCCAGACTACTTATTAACTTGACACAATTTATGCAACACATAAAACAACGATTTTTTAATGATGACTAGTCGCATCTTTTGTTTTTTAAATAAAAATTTATATTCTGTACTTCTCAGACGTATAAATCACACTTTGCGTCTATCGCTGTGAATAAATCTTCCATAAAACTTGTCACACTACTTGGTTTGTTGTTGCTTAGCACCCAAAGCATCTCCGAATTGCCAATTCGTCTTTATAAACAATACTTAATTGGCATGCCAAAAGCATATTTACAAAAGTCGCACCCATTAGAAGATTGCTCTGCCAAATACGAAAAAGGCACGCTGTGCATGCAAAAACATTCATTAGCAGGCGAGGAGGCTGAAATAGTTTTTCGATTCCTAAACGATAGACTTGTTTCCATTGTGCTAATAATGCCATTAACTAATGTTAGCAAGATTAAGAAAATATTCTACGCGTTAAAAACGCAGTTCGATTTAGTCTTAATTGAAGAAGATAGTAATAAATTAGACATTATCCAAATTAGCGCCAATACCTTTAATAAGCGCGAATTTACTAAAATAATCGCTGATTTTGAGAATGAAGCCTACCAAAAACACAATATCAAATACACGTTCATCAGTAAAAAGGATTTTATTATTCAATCACGCAAATCACGCAACTTTGCTGATATTTTTAAAAATGCACCCATGCAAATGCGCGCCGCAACTTATAGCGTGGGTCGAAAAAATGGGCAAGTGATTGGTACTATTAGTTTTATTGTGCCTGGTATTACTCAGTCTTATCTTGATCAAAACCCAATTGTAGAGGATTTTTAGGCTATTTTTATGGGCAATACTCATGCTATTATTTTGGCCGCAGGCAAAGGCTCACGCATGAACTCATCCAAGCCAAAAGTCTTGCAAACCTTATCAAATAATACCTTATTGGAGCATGTTTTCTCTCAAGCCAAAGCCTTGTGCGATCGAATTCATGTGGTTTATGGCTTTGAAGGCGAACAAGTACAACGAAAAATTAACGACCCCAATATCAACTGGGTAGAGCAAATTGAACAATTGGGCACTGGACACGCCGTAGCACAAGTAATGCCACATATTGAGGACAATTCAATCTCACTCATATTGTATGGTGATGTGCCACTGATTAAAGAATCCACACTGGCTGATTTAATTCATAAAGCACAGCAAAGTGGCATTGCCTTATTGTCCGTGATTTTAGATAAGCCAACTGGCTATGGGCGCATTATTCGCCAAAATGAACAAATACAAGCCATTGTTGAACAGAAAGATGCAAATAATGCACAACTAAATATTAATGAAGTGAATACAGGTATCATGGCTGTTCGCTCGCAATTATTAAAGCAGTATTTAAGCAAGATCAACACAAGCAATGTCCAAGGGGAATTTTGTTTAACCGATATTATTGCCTGTGCAGTTGCTGATGGGCAAACTGTTTCATCCATCGTTAGCAAAAATCAATTTGAGGTAGCAGGTGTGAATGACAAAGTACAACTGGCAGAATTAGAACGTGTTTTCCAAAAAAATCAAGCGACTCAATTTATGCAACAAGGGCTTAGCTTAAAAGACCCAAATAGGTTTGATTGTCGAGGTACATTCACCTTTGGACGAGATTGCGAGATTGACATTAACGTACTTATTGAAGGTAAAGTGACACTGGGAGACAATACCGTAATTGCACCGAATTGTATTATAAAAAACGCTAAAATTAGCAATCAGGTATCAATTTTGCCAAACTGCGTTATTGAAGATTGCGTTATTGAAGATGGTGCTACTATTGGTCCATTTGCACGCATTCGTCCACAAACTCACATCAAAACCTATGCCAAAATTGGTAATTTTGTTGAAGTTAAAAAGTCTACCATTGGCGAAAACACCAAAGTTTCTCATTTAAGCTATGTGGGCGATGCCATTATCGGCGAGAACGTCAACATTGGCGCTGGTGTCATCACTTGTAATTATGATGGTGTTAACAAACATCAAACCATCATTGGCGATGGTGCCTCCATTGGCTCTGATTCTCAACTAGTTGCACCTATAAAAATTGGTAAAAATGCCACAATTGGTGCGGGCTCTACTATCACTAAAACAGTATCTGACAACCAATTAAGTTTAAGTCGCACCAAGCAAACCAGCCTAAAAAATTGGCAACGTCCGACTAAAAAATAAATGCGTTCACTGTGCCTCATAAGTCTGGTTGTTGACAATTAGTTTGTCACTATTTTATATCCCTAGGCGTTTTTGTTATTTTTTATGCCAGTTTATCAGCTTTGCCAGTAGCAATGATTGTAATAGACACTGTTAGCGTCATTTCTGTTGTCTACGTTATGTCTGAAATTGGTAAAAGGCACACTTTTTTGGGTATTTGTGTCTATACAATCGCTATCATTGCACTTGCCATCACCGCTTTACAAATAAAGCCGTTTTATTTATTTTGCCATGTCCAGTGCTGCAGCAGATTACATTATTATGACTGCCACACCAATGAGTATGCATGTTATTGATGACTTTTCATTGGTACAAACTAAATTTGTGATTCAGTCACATGTTATTGTCATGTTCCTACCTTCCTTATTTACCCCCAATTATTGTCAAACTATTTGGACTCTGAAAAATGATGATAATCAGCATCACACTATATCTAATCTGTATCATAATTGGCTATACCAACTACAGTTTAAATAATTACTGGATGGCGTTAATTCTCTTAGGGCTTAGCTGGAACTTTCTATTTATCGGTGGCATCAATTTATTACCACGTGCTTATCATAATCTTGAAAAATTCAAAGTACAATCTGTCAATGACTTTCTAATTTTTAGTATGCAAGCCATAGCTTCACTATCAGCAGGCTGGTTTGTGTTTAATTTATATTAGCGGCTCACAAGCCTTCATCATCAAAGTAACTTTCCAATAATGAAGATATATAAATACATAGCTATGCTGCCTTTATACGTTTTTAATATCCGTTCTGAAATAAAGATTTCAACTAATTGTATCCTCATTGGGGTTGACATTGCAACAATAAATACAACTCAAGGAGCGTTGTTTTGGAAAAGAGAGCTAATGCCCAATAAAAGTTGCACAAGTTGCCATACTAACGACCTTAAAAAAAATGGCGCTTATGCAACAAGGACTAAAAAATTAATTAAATCCATGTCACCAAAGATTAACCAAAAAAGATTAACCGATACCAAAAAAAATAAGTGGCTAAAGAGAAACTACAAATTTTCATAGAATTTATCTTAGTTATATGATTGATAATTCTTCGTTTAAGCCTTCGCGCAAGATCATGAAGTCCCTATCATATAATGATGCGCCATTAAGCATATTAAAAACACCTTACATGCGTAGAAAACATAGCGATATATAAAGACACTGATTGTCCAAGTGCAAGTAGGGACACTTTCAAACTGTGAGGGATGTCATAAACAAGCCTTAAAAGATAATTATGATGACGAGCAGATACGTATACCTAATGCTAATCTTTACTAGAAATTACGGCATAACGATTAGGTAGACTTTACATTGTGCTGTTTTTTTAAAGTAAATCTTCAAGAAAATAGGCTGATAGTTCATGCCGACCTTTTAAGTTAGATTTTTGATAAATAGTTGGGGCTTGCTGACGTATCGTTTTTTCCTTAGTACCTCTTATTTAGCTAATTTCTTCAAGACTTAAGCCTTTCTAAACAGCAATGCCACCTTCGTGCAGCAAGTGCATGAGGCTATCACCCTCTATAATATCCTTAACAAATAGTATGATATTTGAAAAAGATATAAATTAATGCTATCAAAACAATCTGCTTAGAGAGTGTATTCTGAATTTTTTGAGTCCTATTCATTAAAACTCAATGCCTTCAATTTGTGCAATGGTGTGAATATCTTTATCACCACGACCCGAAAGGTTAATAATGATATTTTTATCCTTGCCCAATTCTTTTGCAAGCTTAATGCCATAAGCCACCGCATGAGAAGACTCTAACGCTGGCAAAATACCTTCAACTTTGGTAAGTGTATGAAACGCCTTTAATGCCTCTTCATCAGTGATTGCTACATACTGCGCACGACTACTGTCTTTTAAATATGCATGTTCTGGGCCAACGCCAGGATAATCTAGACCTGCTGAAATTGAATACCCCTCAATAATTTGCCCATTTTCATCTTCCATTAGATAAGTACGGTTGCCATGCAACACACCCACACTGCCTGCACAAAGCGGAGCGGCATGTGCAGTTGGGCCTTTTTCTAGACCATATCCTGCTGCCTCAACACCATAGATTCCAACTGAAGTATCATCAATAAACGAATGGAACAAGCCAATCGCATTCGAGCCACCACCCACACAAGCCACTAAAGCATCGGGCAAGCCACCCACTTGTGCGGCAAATTGTACTTTTGCCTCTTTACCAATAATACTCTGAAAATCTCGCACCATCATTGGATAAGGGTGCGGGCCTACAACTGTGCCAATAATATAAAACGTATCATCAATGTTCGTCACCCAATCGCGCATCGCTTCATTAACTGAGTCTTTGAGTGTTTTTGAACCTGAAGTAACTGGAATAACCGTGGCACCTAACAGCTTCATGCGAAACACATTCAGTGCTTGGCGAGCCACATCCACCTCGCCCATATAAACCACACATTCCAGCCCTAAACGCGCTGCAACCGTTGCTGTTGCCACGCCATGCTGACCAGCGCCTGTTTCAGCAATGATGCGTGTTTTATCCATACGCTTAGCAAGTAGTGCTTGACCAATGGTATTGTTAATTTTATGTGCGCCCGTATGATTTAAATCTTCACGTTTAAGATAAATCTGGGCACTGCCCAACTTTTTGCTTAAATTTTGTGCATGATAAAGTGGCGTTTCACGACCTACATAATGCTTTAAATCCTGTTCAAATTCACGAATAAATGCTGCATCATCTTTATATTTCTCATAAGCATCTTTGAGTTCTGTGACTGCTTTCATAAGCGTTTCTGCAATAAAAACACCGCCATATTGCTCAAAATGGCCCTTATCATCTGGTAAATTGTAATTATTCATATTTTGGGAATGGTTTTTTAAAAAATTGTAAGTATGGTTTAAAAGCGAAAAGGCGATTACGCTTGTTGCCCGTTAATTCATCTAAAACATCAGCTCTAACCAAATGCAGTTGTTGCAGATACTGACAACTCTGTCTTAACATTTTTGCCCTAACAAATCACCCTTCATTCTAACTTGCGTCAGCCTTTGATAATATTCATCTTTATTGGCTTCAGAAAAATGCTGACATATAAAGCAAAGGCTTTGATAAGAGTTTTTTACCAACTAAATGCAGTGGCACATTAGCATTCTACCATTACCATCACAAAAAAGGATGAATGATCTCAAATTGATAATGAATAATAGCAATTTTATTATTTAGAAATTTTTTTTAAATCTGACATCAATTCATATACATCGTCTTAAAATCAGTATTCTGAATACTATTTCCATCAATCCAATTTTGTGAAGAGCGAAACTCTTCTGATAGTTTTTTACTTACCCCTTCCTAATGATAGCAGTGTTACATGTCCCTGTTTAATTAAACGCATGCAATTAGCAGTTTACCTAGATTATTAATGGCACTTCGCACTGCATTTATATAAAGAGTGACTTCGAGCTAATCATCTCTTTGCTTTATTTTAATGTCCTCCTCTTTTTTAAATGAATCCTCAGTCGCAGTTTGCATGCCTTCTATTTTGCTAGATAAAGTTGCCTCATTACTTATAAAACTCATAATAAACAGATCAATATTCGGCACCAATCTTGTCATGGCATTCAATTCACCTAACAAATGGATAGATTTTTCTAACTATACTTGTAAATTATTATTGTCAACTTCAAATGTGTGATTGATGCCATTTGGCAAGAAGCATTGATACTCATAATGTTTTCCGTTATTTTTAGATTGAAAGACGCCCGCCTTAAATTTTGATATCTTCATGCTTAATATTTAGTATAAAAAGTGAAATAAATCTATTATCTCATATTGGCTAAAAATTGTTTAATCTTGTTAATATCTTTAATGCCTTTCTCACTTTCAACACCACTTGACACATCAATCGCATAAGGATGTACTTGGTTAATAGCATCAGCCACCGTATTAGGGTTAAGCCCGCCCGCTAAAATAATAGGCAGGTCAATATCAACCTTAGCCAAGTGCCAATCAAAATGTTCGCCCGTACCGCCATAAATATCTTTGTTAAACGCATCTAATAACAAACCACTAGCCTGGTGGCACTCCTCTGCCATTTTGGTGATATTGGTCTGCCTATTCACACGCAGCGCCTTAATAAACGGCATGGCATATTGAGCACACTCATGTGCCAGTTCATCGCCATGGAATTGCAAAGTATCCAGTGGCACTTCGCACAACACTTCATCAATAAAATCAGAATCTGCATTCACAAACAAGCCCACACGATTCACAAAAGGTGGCAATGCATTTACAACATCAATCGCAGTTCCTATATCAACACAGCGTGGGGACTTGTCATAAAACACCAAACCAATTGCATCAATACCAAGCATAGCAGCCTGCTTGGCATTATCTGCATTGGTGAACCCACAAACCTTAATCTTCATTTACTTGCCTTCGGCATCTAATTTTGCTTTAATCTTACCCCTGTCAACCCACCAATCATCAGCCACTAACTGATCAACAGCACCTGAAAGTTTTTTTAAAAACACTTCTGGTTTGTCTAATTGTAAGGTTTTACGCCATAAATCAAACATTGATTGATCAGTCACATGCGAATGCTCATCCGCAACAGATGCCATCATTTGTGATGCAAAAAAAGTTAAATCATCCTCCGCGCTACAACGCATAGAGGTAATATAATACGCCGTTGCAGCAGCAATGGCACGGGTACCTGCCCCTTTTGGCGACTCCTCAACCAAATGTTGTAGCATTGCAACAGTCAATTCTGGGTCAATTGGAAAGGTAATACCTAGCCACAACGCATGGCCTAACGCCTTCAAAGCATCCGGTCCTTCAGATAAAAACATCACATCACAAGCCTCAACCGCTAACTCCCAGAGCTCATTATCCCTTGCGATATCAAAAGCACTAAAGGCCTTTTCCCAAGCATCTGAACCCCTATAACGCTCAACCTGAATTCTGCCAATCTCTAATAAATTCTTAATTTGCTCCTCAACAGGCGTATCCTCAGTTTGCGCTTGAATTTTCTTTTCAAAATAATCCAGCCTAGCCTTAAGTTGCTCTTCATTGGCATATAAATCTTCACCACCTTCAGCATCAAAAATCTGCTCTTTATTTAAGTATTTTCCCATCAGCTATCTTCCTAACAAAAAGCCGCCTCTAAGCGGTCCTCCCAATTATCAGGCACATCCGTATAATCAGGCTTCACATCCATCCTAAAAAACCGCTCGTCAGACCCTTTAGACACCTGTTTCAAAACCACAACCAACGCCTCAAAATTCTCCACTTGAGGATTGGCAATAATCACTTCACTCAATAATAACATATTTTTAACGATACAGAAAAGCTAGTATTTTACCCATCTATTAAGACAATCATAACTCACAGAGTTATTTTATCGAGGATGGCGACATACTCAAATTTCCAATTTTGACAATTTCCTTCCAACCACTGCTGTTTAAAACGTTTTTATAAAGGTTTTAAATAATGGTTAGCTGATAATTATTACTACCCATTTCATCTTTTTTTACTAAATAGAGAAAATAATTATCTTTCTCTATTTAGTAACTTTTATTTCATCTCTAGACCAATAAAAATAGGGGGCTTCCCGAGTATGATTTAGCTTCTATAAATTTATCAAAAATCAAAGAATACTGATTTTACAAAGAAGATATGTCATACCCAGTAGAAGTATCAACATGGGGAATTTGTTCAATGGCACTTAGCGATAACTTCACCTTCCTAACAGCATTCTTATCAAAATATTTTTTATATTGACTTACAATAGAAAAATAATCTCCAAGGCAAGAAGTTCTAATTACATCAAAATCTATTAAAACAATTTTTCCTACCATTTAATTGAGTATTAATGCCGTTATATTCTAAATAATCATCCATTGTTTGCATGATATTTAAATATTTTAAATATCATGTGCTTTCAAATATTTTTCAATGGGGTTGTGGTCTAGTTTCTTATCTTCACCCATTTGATAAGCTGTTTTCTCCTTCATTATACAATTTCACCATTAGCATATTGACTAATTAGTCTATTAGTTTCTTCTATTAATTCTACGGGGTGTAATTTTTTATCTGACCTTCCATTTTCTTTGATACAGTAATTTGTCAATGCTATTGTCATGTTTCCATCTTTAAAAGGATGTCCTCTGAAGCGAGAACCTTTTTTCTAAAAAGTGTTTGATAATCCACCTTTTAGAAAAAAGGTATTTAAATTTATCACACTATTTACTCTTAAAACTGATACGCCCAATACTTTTAGTGCTGCTCTTGCAGTTGTACTACTAGTAAGAGGACATACAGCGATTACCTACCAATCGCCATTTACTACTTTGTGTGCTTAATGATCTATCTACATTATCGCCTTTATTTGAATTTGAAAAACTAACACAAGAGACTGTGCCCTAAAATAATATCGGTATTAGGTAACGCATTTATACGCTTTAAATCTTAAAACTTTAGTATGTCTTGAATTTCATCTTATAAGCCAAAATTATGATTAAAAGTATCAATAGCAGGCTTTCAGTTATCTATGTCTTGAATAATATCAAAACCTTATTGCTTAAACCCTTCAGAAGACCCTCCCGCTCCGCAAAAAAGTCTACAACTGATAAGTTTTTCACTGAATCATGCTCATTTTTTAGTAATTTTTTTCTTTTTTCTAGGCTTGGCTTTAGGTTTAAATTTTCCAGAAACCGCTTTTTTGCATTCTTCAAGGGTTAAGCCTGCTGGGTCTTTATCGCCGAAAACTTTTTTGATAGTAATATTTTTTTGACCTTTACCTTTCTTTTTACCATTCCAGATGTAGGGGCCAAAACAACCGTTGAGGACTTGGATATCGGAATCATCGAAAGTTTTGATGGTACGTTCGGCGTCGAATTTTTCTTTAACAGCAATCAGCTCTAGTGCTTTTTCTAGGCTAACTTCTTCTGGGATATCTTCTTTGAGTGAGACGTATTTTTTACCATATTGAATGTAGGGACCAAAACGACCATAGTTGGCTTCGATGATGCCAAAATCATTAGTCTCGCCAACAGTGCGGGGCATATTAAATAATTCTAAGGCCTCATCAAGGGTGATGCCTTCAATATCTAATGAGCCTCTGAGTGAGGCAAAGGTTGGCTTGTCTTCGTCGTCTTTATGGCCGATTTGGGCGAAGGCACCGCATCTGCCAAAGCGCACGCTAACGCGTTTGCCACTTTTTGGGTCAGTACCGAGTTCGCGCATACCGTGGGTTTCTTCTCTGGAAATGTCAGCAGCATCTTCGATTTTTTGATGAAAAGGGGTGTAAAAGTTTTTAACCACACCTTGCCACGGAACATTTTGTGTGGCGATGGTGTCAAAATCGCTTTCAAGTTTAGCGGTAAATTTATAATCAATAATGTTGTCAAAATATTTGACTAGAAAATCAGTGAGCAAATAGGCAACATTGGTCGGGAACAGTTTGTTTTTTTCAGCACCTGTTATTTCGCTTGCTTGGGATTGAATAACTTGGCTGTCTTTGATTTCAATCAATTCATACGCTCGTTCAGCACCTTCTCTGGTCTCTTTTGTGACATAATTTCTGTCTTGTACTGTTGATATCATAGTGGCGAATGTTGAAGGCCTGCCGATGCCCATTTTTTCAATCTTTTTCACCAGCGATGCTTCAGTGTAGCGAGGTTTGACTCTTGAAAAATTCTCTCTAGCTTTAAAGCTGGTCAAACTCAATGTGTCGCCTTTGTGTAAATCGGGTAATAGTTTATCCTCTGACGATAGATAATCATAAACTCTTAGAAATCCTGGAAATGTCAATATTTTGCCATTGGCTAGGAATTTTTCATCAAGTCCTGAAATGTTGATTTTTATTTGGGTCTTTTGTAATTGAGCGTCGCTCATTTGGCAAGCCAATGTGCGTTTGTAAATAAGGCTATATAGTTTAGCAGCCTGATCTTCAATACCAAAAATACTGGGCTTGGTTAAATCGGTTGGGCGAATTGCCTCGTGCGCTTCTTGCGCACCTGCATCTTTGGTTTTATATCGTCTTATGTGGTGATATTCACTGTCAAATCTTTTTACAATGACTTGGCCGGCTGCCTCAATTACTGTTTCTGATAGCGTGAATGAGTCAGTTCGCATATAAGTAATAGACCCTTCACGGTACAAATTTTGTGCCAAAGTCATGGTTTGCTTAACTGAAAATCCTAATTTTTGAGAGGCTTCTTGTTGTAAGGTTGAGGTGATAAAGGGTGGTTTTGGTGAGCGTTTAGAGGGTTTTTTTTCAATTGATGCAACGGTTAAATTAGCCGATAAAAGTGCATTAGCAAAGGCCAATGCTTGCTCTTTAGATTCAAACTCCTTACTCAGTTTAATCTCAAATATCTCGCCACTTTCACTCACTAATTCTGCTTTGACTTTGTAAGTAGAATTGGCAATATATTGGCTAATTTCTCGCTCTCTTTCGACCACGAGGCGCATCACCGGGGATTGTACCCTGCCAGCGGAACGTGCGCCTGAAATTTTGCGCCATAAAACAGGTGATATTTCAAAACCTACTAATCTGTCAATAACGCGGCGCGCTTGTTGAGCATCTACCAACTGATAATCAACTGTTCTAGGCTTAACAATAGCGTGAGTAATTGCACTCTTGGTAATCTCATGAAAAACAATTCTTGGGGTATCTTTAGGTAAATTGAGCGCTTCTAGCAAATGCCAAGCAATGGCTTCACCTTCACGATCCTCGTCCGTTGCGAGGTAGACTTTTTCTGCTATTTTTACAGCCTTACGCAAGTCAGCGACTACTTTTTTCTTATCTGTGGTAATTTCATACGTGAGGGTAAAATTATTTTCAATGTCAATGCCCATGTTTTTCTTAGGCATGTCGCGGATGTGGCCAATACTAGATTTAACACTAAAATCTTTACCTAAAAACTTTTCAATGGTTTTAGCTTTGGCAGGGGACTCAACAATAACAAGATTTTTTGCCATTATTGAATGATGCGATTGTCATCAAGAAATACGATGGATTCCAGCCACTGCGCTGATGTTTCACCATCAACACTATTGCCTAATACCATCATCACTACCCATTTAAGATCTTCTAAAGAAACACTGACATCACCCAATGACATGATTTGGTCAATAATCATCTCGCGCTGATTAGCATTTAATTGACCAATATTTTCCATAAACAACAAAAACCCTCTGGATTTGGCACTGAGTTTTATTTTTTCGGTCTCAGTGTAAATACGCATACTGCCCTGATAAGTCGTCTTGAATGGCTTAATCTTACCATTTTGAATGGTGGCGATGTTTTCTAGCCAGCTAAGCGCCTTATCAATGCGCGTTGTGTCAAATCCAATGTCTGAAAGATGTGCTTTTAACTCGGTATCATCAATCTCATGGGTAGAATCTTGCTCTGCCTCTTCAAAAAGATAATCAAACATATAGGTTAGAACATCAAGAATATTATTTGTCATAAAAATCTCACTTAGGTTAGTACGTAGCCTGACCCTGTAATTTTAGCAACTCTGTTTTCAAGCTCAAGCAACAAAAGCACTTGAGTAAACTATCTGTGGGCTAAGGTTGATTTTTCAACTAGCTTATCAACCGTCACCGCATTGTAACTCAGATATTTTAATAGCATAACGTCTGTTTTGTCTACATTTTTTATATCAACAGGCTCTTTTTTAGATGAAACTGACAAACCCGAACCCTTGAGCAACTCAGATAACATATCTTCAATATTGTCAGTTAATTTAGCGCCTTGCTTAATAAGTTGATGACAGCCCTTTGATAATGGATTGTAAATTGAGCCAGGTATTGAAAATACTTCTTTACCTTGTTCAGCGGCTAATTTTGCAGTAATCATGATGCCGCTTTTAATGCTTACCTTCACCACTAAAGTGCCAAAACTCAGCCCACTAATCACACGATTTCGTCTTAGGACGTTACTAGCTACATGGGTGAAGCGCCAATGGGAAACTCTGAAATAAGTGCACCGCACATTGAAATTTGATGTGCCAAAGATTTGTGCTTGTACCAGTAATTTATTAATTTATCCGCTTGTTGTAAACATGTTAACGTTTCTTTTCTAAATAAGCCTGATTGCTTGTTGCCCATCTAGATGCTTCAAATACTTGCTGTGGCAATTCAAAATATTTTAATGCTTTAATTAATAGAGTCATCTTTAACATAACCAATAAACAATATCCACTTAAAGCTCTTACTTTAATCCACAAATTAGCTACTGTATTAAAACACTAAAGCCTTAACAAGATAACAAATATAAGGCTGGTAAAAAATTATGGTAAAATTGTTAGATTTCATCTAAAGAAATTGCATTATGAAGCAAAAGAGAACCTTTCAACCGAGTGTTATAAAACGTAAACGTACACACGGTTTCAGATTAAGAATGAGCACCAAATCAGGCCGCGCTGTTATTAATGCACGTAGAAAAAAAGGGCGTAAGCGTTTAGCAGCTTAGTTAATTTAAGTGTCCCTTCTTAGGCTAACACGCAACTTAAGAATTTTAAAACCCTTTGATTATAAAGCCATTTTTAATCATGGTAGAATGACCAAAGGGCGGTACTGGCAAGTCATCGCACGAAAGGTTGATGCGCCCACACCCCGCCTTGGACTTGCCATTGCAAAAAAAGTTCATAAACTAGCTGTTGATAGAAATAGAGCCAAGAGAATTGTGCGCGAAACCTTTAGAACACACCAAAATGATTTTAATCATTGGGAATTTGTAGTGATGACAAAACATTCAAAACCCGCTAAAAACTCTATAATGATCGATGACTTGCTACATTTATTCAAAAAAATAACCACTCATTAATGCGTTACTTACTCCTAATGCCCATTAAATTTTATCAACTATTCATTAGCCCTTTATTGGGTTTTAATTGTCGCTTTCAACCAACTTGCTCACAATATGCTTATGACGCAATCCAAGTGCATGGATTTTTTAAGGGGCTTGGCCTTAGTTTAAAACGCATTGGCAAGTGCCATCCATGGCATGATGGTGGGTTTGACCCCGTACCAAAAAAATAATGTCACTCTATTAATTAAAAAATAATCTTATGAACAATCAAAAATTCTTTCTCATTATTGCTATTTTTTTAAGCGTTTTTCTCTTGTGGGACAAGTGGGAGGTAACACATGTAGTGGATGCAAACGGTAATTTAATCAGTCAAACCAAAATTACAGGCGCTAGCACGGTAAGTGACTCCTTAACAAATCAGAACCTAGACGTACCCAATGTTACAAATCGCAATACCGAATTAGACCTTCCTAACACTGTTGCAAAAAATCAAGGTCCATTTACAACGGTCACAACAGATTTACTAACCTTAGAAATTAGTCATAAAGGTGGTACTATCCAAAATGCATGGCTTAATGATTATCCAATAGAAATTAATTCTGAGCAAAAATTCCAGCTACTCAGTGATAAAACTGGTGAAATATTCCAAGCACAAAGTGGTTTATTGCCGCAAGGGCAAATGCCCACTCACCATTCAACATTTAGTTCAAAAAATAGCCATTATCAAATGGATGGTAATAGTTTGATTGTGCCCTTTACTTGGCAAAGTGAGAATGGTATCAAAGTCACCAAGCAATATCACTTTAACAAAAACAGCTACGTGGTTGGTATTGATTACCAAGTAACCAATACCACTAACAATACATTAAACATAACTGGCTACACACAACTAGTTCGCAATGCACTTGACCAGTCCAACATGATGATGCCAACTTATACAGGTGGTGCAAGATTTGATGACCAAGATGTGTATGAAAAAATAGAGTTTGAAGACTTTGGCGACCAGCCAAAAATCACCTCTAAAGGTGGCTGGATAGCGATGATTGAACATTACTTTTTTGTGGCTGCAATCCCAGATGAAAATCAAACACACACTTATTCATCAAAGATTATCAATGGTGAATATTTACTAACCGTTGTCAACCCAAAATTAACAATAGCACCTGGTGCAACAGCAACACTACCAAGCAGTAACCTTTATATCGGACCTAAAGAGCAAGAACAAATTAACACTGTTGCGCCAGGTTTAGACAAAACCGTTGATTATGGCATACTGTTTATTATTGCCAAGCCATTATCTGAGTTACTCAACTGGATTTATTCAATGATTCACTCTTGGGGTTACTCTATTATCGTTCTTACTTTGTTAATCAAATTGGCGTTTTATAAACTCAGCGAAAAATCATATCGATCAATGGCAGGCATGCGACAGCTCGCCCCAAGATTGACAAAACTTAAAGAAACTTATGGTGATGACAAGCAAAAACTAGGTCAAAAAACCATGGAACTATATAAAAAGGAAAAAATCAACCCTGCCTCTGGTTGTTTGCCCATTTTGGTGCAAATTCCTGTATTTATTTCACTTTACTGGGTGCTATTAGAAATGATTGAGTTACGCCAAGCGCCGTTTTGGTATTTAACCGATTTATCAGCCCAAGACCCATACTATATATTACCGCTCATCATGGGTGTATCAATGTTTGTTCAACAAAAACTAAATCCGCCACCACCTGACCCAATACAGGCAAAAATTATGATGGCATTACCTTTTGTATTTACTATTTTCTTCCTATGGTTTCCATCTGGATTGGTGCTTTATTGGGTGGTCAACAACATCTTATCAATCACTCAACAATGGGTGATTGATAAACGCATTAATGGCTAAAAATTGCCATGTCCATTCTCAACAATTTAGATGAATACAAACGCTGGAGAGATGACAAACTAGCAAATATTAGCACCAAGATTGAAACCTGCCTGATTGAAATTAGCAATCCCTTTGAGCTCACACGCTCAGAAAAAGATAGGATTAAGCATTTGTGCCAACATAACAATTTTGCCCTATTTAATATTGAACAGCAAGACAACTACCCACAAGCCATTATTGCCATTAATAAACAGTTTGGATTGATAGATTATGACCCGCATTTATATGTCCAAAATCGGGGTTTAGCGCATATTACCCAAAGCGTTAAACAAGATCAGGCTGAATTTATTCCCTACACCAATAAAGCCATCGGCTGGCACACAGATGGTTATTACAATACAATAGAGCAACGTATACGTGCCTTTTCTTTGTTTTGTGTTACACCTGCAAACCGTGGTGGAGAAAATCAATGGATTGACCAGCAAATGGTGTATTTACAACTAAGGGAGTCTAATCCAGATGTTGCTAAGGCACTCACTCACACCCAAGCCATGAGCATACCCAAACATGTTGTAAACGGCGTTGTTAGGCGTAAAATCTCCATAGGGGCTATTTTTTTTATTGACGAGCCCAGCTCACAACTTTATATGCGCTATACACAAAGAAAGAAGAATATCAAATTTTTGAATGCCCAAGAGGTTAGGCAAGCTGTTGCCATTTTGGATACGCATTTAAGCACCACCACTGAATATCACTTTAGTCATACTATGGTTGCTAATCAGGGAATGTTGTGTAACAATATCCTGCACAAGCGTTCTGGATTTATTGACAATCCCTTCAATCCAAGGTTGCTACTCAGAGGTCGTTACTTTAACCGATTAAATTAGGATTATAATTAAGCGATGATTAACAATCACCGACTCGAAAACGCCAAGCAAATCAGCTCGCCAAACTTTAACAAAAGACCCAATCAAGCCATATCTTTGATTGTTATTCATAATATTTCACTACCGCCTGGTAAATTCAACAACAACCATATTGAAGATTTTTTTACCAATCAGCTTAATACCAGTCAGCACCCTTACTTTAAAACCATTAAAGAGCTAAAAGTATCCGCACACCTGCTGATCAAACGCAACGGCATGATAATTCAGTTCGTGCCTTTTAATCAGCGCGCTTGGCATGCAGGTGAATCAAGTTATAAAGGCAAGTATAACTGTAATGATTTTTCTATTGGTATTGAGTTGCAAGGAGATGACAATACGCCGTATGAATCGGTACAATATGAAGCCTTAAATAAAGTGATAAATTTATTAAAATCTCATTATCCAATAAGCGCTATCAAGGGTCATAGTGACATTTCTCCGATAAGAAAAACAGATCCTGGGCCCTATTTTAAGTGGAGTAAACTACATGCAATTACTTGATAAGTTTTACTTACAGGCTGAACACATCAAACTAATTATTTTTGATGTAGATGGCGTATTAACAGACGGTGGCTTATATTTCTCTGACGAAGGCATAGAACTTAAACGCTTTAATTCATTTGATGGGTTAGGGATTAAACTACTCAAACAAAACGGTATTGAAGTGGCTGTTATCAGTGCCAGAAACTCTAAAAATGTAGCACACCGAATGAAGAACTTAGGTATTGAACATTTTTACCAAGGGCAAGACGACAAAGTTGTTGCTTTTAATAATCTTATCAAAAAACTATCACTTCAAACTGAACAAGTTGCTTACATGGGCGATGACATCATTGATTTGCCTGTTATGAGAAAAGTTAATCTGCCAATTGCCGTTGCCAATGCCCACGAACTGGTGAAAGAAAATGCTTGTTTTGTGACTGAAAAAATAGGCGGCTATGGCGCAGTAAGAGAAGTTTGTGATTTATTACTAAAAGCTCAAAATACCTTTAATAAAGCCATGGAAAAGTACCTAACATGACCCCATTTCAACAAAAATGTTACCAAACTCTTACAAAAGAAAGCGTTGAAGTGACCAACAACAAAATTGTTAAATTAACGGCATTTTTAATTAAGAAATGTGGTTCTTAAATTTTCTTACCACGTATTTTGTTAATCATTTGCAATTGTGCCATTGACTCAGCAAGTGCCGCCTGTGTTGCTGAAATATTTTGACTCTCAGTTGCATTTTTCATTGCCTCTTGCGCGCGCTGTTTGGCTTCTAACGCCTTAGATTCGTCTAAATCGCTTGCTCTAATTGCAGTGTCAGAAAAAATAGTCACGACATCTGGCTGGACTTCTACGATACCACCAGAAACATAAATGGATTCTATACCTTTATCGGTTTCTACTCGAACTTCACCCGGCTTTAAGGTTGACAAAAGTGCCGTATGTTTTGGATAAATACCTAATTCTCCTGTAGATGCAGGCGCAAACACACACAATGCCTCGCCTGAGTAGAGAGACTCTGTTGCGCTAACGACATCAACATGAATAATTGGCATTTATGCCCTCTCCTTAGCTTTTTCACGAATCTCATCAAGCGAACCTACCATATAAAAGGCTTGCTCTGGAAAATCATCCATCCCACCATCAAGAATAGCTTTAAACCCAGAAATCGTATCTTTAAGTGATACATACTTACCTGGTGCACCAGTGAAGACTTCTGCTACAAAAAATGGCTGAGACAAAAAGCGTTGAATTTTACGAGCACGAGACACTGAACGTTTGTCTTCTTCAGATAATTCATCCATGCCTAAAATCGCAATAATGTCTTTTAATTCTTTGTAGCGTTGCAACACGCCCTGTACGCCACGAGCCACGTTATAGTGCTCTTCGCCCACGATTAATGGGTCTAGTTGGCGTGAAGTAGAATCCAGTGGATCTACCGCAGGATAAATGCCTAATTCTGCTACTTGACGTGACAACACAACCGTTGCATCTAAATGAGCAAATGTGGTTGCTGGCGATGGGTCAGTTAAATCATCTGCAGGTACATACACTGCCTGAATTGAGGTAATTGAACCTTTCTTAGTTGAAGTAATACGTTCCTGTAATGCGCCCATCTCACTTGCTAATGTTGGCTGATAGCCCACTGCTGATGGCATACGACCTAATAGTGCCGATACTTCCGTACCTGCAAGTGTATAACGATAAATATTGTCAATAAACAACAATACATCACGACCTTCATCACGAAAGTATTCTGCCATGGTTAGTCCCGTTAAAGCAACACGCAACCTGTTTCCCGGAGGCTCGTTCATTTGACCATATACCAAGGAGACTTTATCAAGTACATTTGACTCTTTCATTTCGTGATAAAAGTCATTGCCTTCACGAGTACGTTCGCCCACACCAGCAAATACTGAATAACCAGAGTGCTCAATCGCAATATTACGAATTAACTCCATCATATTAACGGTTTTGCCAACACCAGCACCACCAAACAAACCAACCTTACCACCTTTAGCAAACGGGCAAATTAAATCAATGACTTTAATACCTGTTTCTAATAATTCTGCTGCAGGTGCCAGTTCATGATAAGCAGGCGCACTTCGGTGAATAGCCCAATTGACTTCTTGAGCAATATCGCCAGCATTATCAATCGGCTCGCCCAGCACATTCATAATACGCCCTAATGTCTTAACACCGACAGGCACCTTAATCGGCTCACCTGTGTTGGTGACTTCCAAACCTCTTTTTAGGCCTTCAGAACCACCCATGGCAATTGCACGCACTACATAGTCGCCTAACTGTTGCTGAACTTCTAAGGTTAAGCCTGTTTCTGAAACTTTTAAGGCGTCATAAATTTTTGGCATGCTGTCTGCTGAGAATTCGACATCGATAACTGCACCAATAATTTGTGTAATTTTTCCTGTACTCATTTTGCTTTTCCTTTTTTTAAACTTTAAACAGCAGCAGCACCACTAACAATCTCAGAAATTTCTTGCGTAATTGCCGCTTGCCTTGCCTTGTTGTAAACCAACTCTAACTCTTTAACCATATCACCTGCATTATCAGTTGCACTTTTCATTGCAACCATGCGTGAAGATTGCTCACAGGCGATGTTTTCAACTAAGCCTTGATAAACCAAAGCCTCAATATAACGTACTAGTAACGCACTTAGAACCTCTTGTGCATCAGGTTCATAGATATAGTCCCAATAGTGGTTCATATTGTTTGATTCGCCTGCTACCATTGGCACCAATTGCATAATTATAGGCATTTGGGTCATAGTATTTTCAAATTTGTTGTAGGCCACTGATAATTGTTGAATTTCGCCTGCATCAAACCCGTCAAGCATGACTTTAATCGTGCCTAACAAATCATCAAAATGAGGTGCATCACCTAAATCTGTTAATACAGATTTAACGTTTAAGCCAGAATTTTTAAAAAATGAGGTTGCTCTTTTGCCAATAGTGCAGATATCAACCTTAATACCCTTGATCTGGTATTCAACAACTTGTTTTAAAATATACCTAAACAAATTAGTATTCAAACCACCACACAAACCTCTATCACTTGAAATAATAATAATACCGATGCACTGAAGTTTTTCAGAACTGTTCATATAAGGATGTTCAAATTCTGAATGTGCATAGGCTAAATGACCAATAACATTGGAAATTTTTTCGCAATAAGGGCGTGATGCTAACATTCTATCTTGCGCTTTTTTCATCTTAGAAGCTGCGACCATCTCCATGGCCGAAGTAATCTTCTGAGTATTCTTAATACTCGAAATTTGTGTTCTAATTTCCTTGCCAGCTGCCATTATCTATCCCATTCTACCAAGTATGGTTTGCCTTAAAGTCATCAATTGCTGCTTGTAATTCATTTGAAATTTCATCATTGTAGTCACCTGTTTCATTAATTTTATCCATCAATGATACTTGGTTTGCGTTCATATAAACGATTAGTGCCGCTTCAAAATCAACCACTTTATTTGCCTCAATGTCGTCTAACGAGCCTGAATTGGCAGCAAACAATGAGGTTGCCAATTCAGCAATTGATAAGGGCGAGTATTGATTCTGTTTCATTAATTCTGTCACACGTTGACCACGATCAATTTGCGCCTTAGTTTCTGCATCAAGGTCTGATGCAAATTGTGCAAAAGCCGCCAACTCACGATATTGAGCCAAATCAAGACGAATACCACCACCTAGTTTTTTAATAATATTAGTCTGCGCTGCACCACCTACACGTGATACTGACAAGCCTGCATTAATCGCTGGGCGAATACCTGCATTAAATAAATCTGTTTCTAAGAAGATTTGACCATCTGTAATTGAAATAACGTTGGTAGGAACGAATGCTGACACATCGCCACCTTGAGTTTCAATAATTGGCAATGCTGTTAAAGAGCCTGTTTTGCCTTTAACTTCGCCATTAGTCATCTTTTCTACATAGTCTGCATTGACACGTGAGGCACGCTCAAGCAAGCGTGAATGTAGATAGAATACATCACCTGGATAAGCTTCACGCCCTGGCGGGCGTTTAAGCAATAAAGAAACCTCACGATAAGCCCAAGCTTGCTTGGTTAAATCGTCATAAACAATCAAAGCATCTTCACCTCGATCACGAAAATACTCAGCCATAGCGCACCCTGCATAAGGTGCAATGTATTGTAATGCTGGGGCTGATGCAGCGCCAGCAGCCACAATAATGGTGTTTGCCAATGCGCTGTGTTCTTCTAATTTTCGCACAACTGCCGCTACCGATGAATCTTTTTGACCAATAGCCACATATACACAATGAATGCCGCTGTCTTTTTGATTGATAATCGTATCAATCGCGACAGCTGTTTTACCTGTTTGACGATCGCCAATGATGAGTTCACGCTGACCACGACCCACTGGTACCATCGCATCAATCGCTTTAATGCCTGTTTGAATAGGCTGGTCTACTGATTTACGATCAATCACGCCAGGTGCCATTACTTCTAATGGTCGTACGCTTTGGGCATCAATGCCACCTTTGGCATCAATGGCTTTGCCCAATGGATTAACCACTCGACCTAGCATAGCCTCACCAACAGGCACTTCAACCAAACGATTGGTACATTTAACGATATCACCTTCTGAAATATGCAAATAATCGCCCAGAACAACTGCACCAACACTGTCTTGCTCTAAGTTAAGCGCCATGCCAAAGGTGTTATTTGGGAATTCAAGCATCTCACCAAACTGCACATCAGCCAAGCCATGAATACGAACAATGCCATCACTCACACTAACCACACTACCTTCTGTACGTACCTCAGCGGAGAAGTCAAATCCTTCTATCTGCTTTTTAATTAAATCACTAATTTCATGAGTGTTTAATTGCATAGTCCTTCCTCCCTCTTTAAATTTTAATAATTTAGTGTGTTATTGATAGACGCAACCTTAACTCATCCACTTGAGCTTTGATTGACATATCGATAACTTTATCACCATCTTTAACAATAACGCCACCTACTAAGTCTTTATCTATAGTGGTGTCAATGCTTACTACTTTGTTGTATTGATTTTCCAAATCACTCACAATTTGCTTTTTTTCAGGCTTGCTTAACTGATAAGCACTAATAACATTAAACATTTTGACATCATTTGTTGTGTTCATCAAACTTTCAAACAAGGTGGCAATACTTGGCAAAGCGTTGGTGCGATTATTGTCTAATAACATGCCAATAAATGTCGCTTCATGCTCGCTTAACTCTCTTGCCAATATTGACTTGAGCAATGCCTTAATAGTGCTTAATTTATCTTGTTTTAAAACATCGGGAGAAGCGATTAATTTTCGCAACTGCTCATCAATAAGCAATTGCGCGCCTGTATCTAAAACCATTTTCCACTGCAAATGCGATTTGTCTTGTTGTGCTAGTTCAAAAATTGCATTGGCATAAGGTTTGGCGATGACGGTTAATTCCATAACTAATTACGACAACGATTGTGACAATTTACCCAACATTTGTTGGTGTACTTTCGCATCAACTTCCTTGGCAAGCACCGCACTAACGCCTTGCATAACCAAATCAGACACTTGATTTTTTAACTCATTACGTGTTTGAATTGTGTCTTGTTCAAGCTGTGTTTGTGCTTGTGCTTTTACTTTACCCGCTTCTTTTAAAGCAACGTTTTTCGCATCTTCAATCATATTTAATGCTTGACGAGTGGCATTTATAATAATATCAGCCGCCTGATCTTTAGATTGATTAATCATCTCTTGAGCTTTGATTTGCGCTTCTTCTTGCTCAGAACGACCACGCTCCGCCGCTAATAAACCGCTTTCTATACGTTTTTTACGTTCTTCCATGGCTATCACAATAGGCGGCCAAACAAACTTCATGCAAAACCAAGTAAACATGGCAAACATGATTAATTGCCCAAACATCGTCAAATTAATATTCATAGTTCAACCCCTGTGTTCTAAATCGTTTTTTATTTTATCCTGCAACCGCAAATAAAATATACATTGAAATACCAACAGCAATCATTGGTACCGCATCCACCAAACCCATGACAATAAACATTTGCGTTCTAAGCATTGGAATTAACTCTGGCTGGCGCGCTGCCCCTTCTAAAAACCTTGCACCTAAAATACCAATACCAACCGCTGCACCTAGCGCGCCCAAGCCCATTAAAATTGAACCTGCTAAAAATAAAATACTTTGTTCCATTTTTTACTCCTACTTTTATAAAAAAATTAATGCTCTTTTTGGTGAGCCATGTCCATATACACAATGACCAAAGTCATAAAGATAAAGGCCTGTAACAATACAATCAAAATATGAAAAATTGCCCATGGTAAAGACAAGCTCCACTGAACCCAAAATGGCAATAAGGCGATGAGAATAAAAATCATCTCTCCTGCATACATATTGCCAAATAAACGCAACGCTAATGAGACAGGCTTGGCAATTAAGTTCACCCCTTCTAAGAACAAATTAAACGGTAACATTATTTTACCAAATGGATGGAAGGTCAATTCTGATGCAAAACCGCCCGCGCCTTTTTCCTTGATGCTGTAATAAATAATAAGAATGAAAATACCAATTGACATGCCAAAGGTCGCATTTGGGTCAGTGGTTGGCACCGCCTTAAAGAAAACGTGATGTGGATCAGCGCCAAACCAAACACCGATTTGCTGTGCCACATATGGCAACCAATCGACTGGCACCAAATCCATGGTGTTCATTAACACAATCCAAATAAAAGTAGTGAGTGCTAATGGTGCAACCACAGGATTTTGATCATTAAACGAACCACGAACATTCTCGTTAATAAAATCAATCACACTTTCAATAAAATTTTGTGCACCTGAAGGGGTGTCAGTGGTCATTTTTTTACCTACTCGGTAAAAAAAGATTAAAAATAAAGCGCCTAATACAAAGGAAACACTTAATGTGTCCAGATGAAAAGCCCAAAAATCCATTTCTTTTGCCTCGCTTACGGTAGACGCAAGCCCCCAATGTCCGTCTGGAAATTGACCATATGTCAAATTTTGTAAATGGTGCTTAATATAGCTACCAGAAGTTATGACTTCATTTGTCGCTGACATTATTCATTTATAACCTTATCTATTAAAAAACCAATCTGTCCCAAAACCAAGCCGATAATTAACGCCTCTGATGGTAACTTTAAAATCAATAAGCCGAATAAAGTCAATGCCACCAACAGAGCCATACGCATAATAACACTCACTGCCATCATACCAACGCTAGCTCCTGCGCTAATACCCAATTGTCTTGTTTGCTTGTTTGTGTGCCTATTAATTAAACCTGTATTTAACAAGCTAATCATACTGCCATAAATTGCCGCTAAAGCCACACCATTGATAGCAAAATAAACACCCACTATTAACAATATGCCTAATTGTACCTTTGGCCATCCATTATCCGTTGCCAAAATATCTATCGCTATCAAACTCACAAAATTAAGATTATACTAGTCCGGCTTATAAAAAAATCGTTTTTTTGTGACTTTAATCAATTAAACCACGCCTTATTATATATTATACGTTAATTAACAATATAATAATATTGTGATATATTTGACAAGTGTGCACATTATCGGAATAATTGACTCATTTTGAGGAGAGAAATATGGCCCATATTGTTGTTATTGGCGCAAGCACAGGCGGACTGCCTTTTGCCTATGATATTAAAAAAACATTAGGAAAAGATCACAAGGTAACGGTTATTTCCAATAATCCAAACTTTAACTTTATTCCTTCAAACCCTTGGTTGGCAGTTGGTTGGCGCAGTGAAGAGGACATTAGTTTTTTACTTGAGCCTCATTTGAAACGTAAAAATATTGAGCTGATTGTCGGCGAGGCTAGTGAAATCAAACCTAATGATAATCAAGTTATGATTGGCGACCAAGTTGTAGACTATGACTATCTAGTGCTAGCCACAGGCCCTAAATTAGCCTTTGATGAAATTGAAGGCTTGGGTCCTGAGGGTCATAGTGTTTCAATTTGCACCACTGCTCACGCTGAATCAGCGCGCCAAAAGTGGGAAGAGTTTTGTGCGAATAATGGCGGTCCAATTGTTGTGGGCGCAGTGCAAGGTGCTTCCTGTTTTGGTCCAGCTTATGAATTTGCATGTATCATGGATACTGACCTTAAAAAACGAGGTATTCGTGATAAATGCCCTATCACCTTTGTGACTGCAGAGCCGTATATTGGCCATCTAGGTTTGGGTGGTGTGGGCGATTCAAAAGGTCTGTTAGAATCAGAATTCAGGCAACGTCATATCAAGTGGATTACCAATGCCAAGGTGGCTAATATTACCGCTAATGATGTCACCGTAGACCAAGTTAACGACGAAGGAGGAGTGGTTAAAACTATAAAGGTTGCCACCCAATACACCATGATGTTGCCGGCCTTTAAAGGCGTTGATACGGTTGCAAAATTAGCTGATGTAGATGTAGACTTTGTCAATCCACGTGGCTTTGTTATGGTGAATAATTACCAACAATCCCTTGTTAAAGATAATATTTTTTCAGTTGGTGTGAATATCGCTATTCCGCCTGTTGAAGCAACACCTGTTATGTGTGGCACGCCAAAAACAGGCTACATGATTGAATCCATGGTCACCGCTGTTGTACATAACATTGAAGAAATGATTGCCGACAAATCGCCTTCTCACATTCCAACTTGGAATGCGGTTTGTATTGCTGACATGGGCGATACAGGTGCAGCCTTTGTCGCTATGCCACAAATCCCACCTAGAAACGTTACTTGGGCTAAAAAAGGCAAAATGGTGCACCTTGCTAAAATTGCCTTTGAAAAATTCTTCATTCGCAACATGAAAACAGGCAACTCAGAGCCTGCCTATCAAAAGTACATTTTCAAAATGTTGGGCATTGAACGTTTAAAGAAAAAATAGACTCCCCTAATTCTATTTTCCACACTGTAATAGAGAACTGTAATAGAGAACTGTAATAGAGAATCATCATGAAACCTACAAACATCTACTGGAATCCCCTTGATTCTTCAAGCTTCGGAAAATGGAAAGAAGTTGACAGCTTCAAATGGGAATGTTCTAGAACTTACTGTTTCTGAAGACTCATTCTCTGGTGATTACACTCGGTTAACTAAATCTAAAGATGGGTATTGTATAAATTGTTTTGGCACTAAAAGTCATGATTATCCTGAAGATATATTTATTATATCTGGCAGGGTTTATGACAAAGCTTTTGAACAATGGCTTGAAACTGATACATATGCAAGCAGGCCTCCAGGTGAAGGTCATGGACCCTTTATTGCCGACGGTGATGTTACACCCAAAAGGGGTAAGGCAGATGAAAACTCACTATCCAGCATCCCTAGCACTTACATGATTTGTGTGACTAAGTTTGATAACTCATGCGTCTTGCTGGTTCTAATTTTGCTTAAGTGCACTGCTTCTTCTTGGTAATCTGCTTGCAGTTGCCTTTTTTGATGGGCAAGCTCATCAAGCGAGTGCATGCCAGGTGCCTATCTCATCTAATTGCAACTCAATTGGGTATTAATATCTGCCTCGTTTTCAAACTGATTTCAGCCTTACCTGCACCAAGACGCACCAAAGTAGCATCGCCACGACCGCCCAATACCAAATTAAGGGCTTATAAAAGAGTGGATTTCCCTGCCGCCTGTTTCACCCGTAACAACACTCATATCTTGCTTAAAAGATAAGTCTAGTGTTTCCAACAACAGCCAAATTTTTAACACTTAATTGAGCCAGCATTGATTAAAGCTTGCGACTCCAGTGTAATTTAGAGCGAATAATCTCAAAGTAGTCATAATCCTTAGGGTGTAATAAATGAATAAGACTACTGTGCTGACGCACACGAATATCCTGCCCTGCCTTGATAGCAACCGAAGTTTGTCCATCAAAACTAACAATTGCACCATTATCTGAATCTTTCACTTGAATCACTACTTCACTATCACCTGACACCAACAAAGGGCGGTGACTCATAGTGTGTGGGCAGATTGATACCAAGCCAATAACATTCACACCTGGATGCATAATAGGACCACCGCTGGATAGTGCATAAGCAGTTGATCCTGTTGGTGTGGTAATAATCAAACCATCGGCACGTTGATTATTAACAAATTTATCATCAATATAAACATCAAATTCAACCATTTTTAAATGCTCTTTTCGATGAATAACCACATCATTCAATGCTAAAAAGTTGTCTAATGCTTCGTTGTTTCGCTCTATTTGGCAAGACAGCAGACAGCGCTTTTCTTTGGTGTATTTACCATTTAAAACTTCAGAAACGATATCAAGCATGTCTGTTAATGGCACATCTGCCAAAAAGCCCAGCCGCCCAAGATTAATACCCAAAATTGGAATATTGTTATCAACAAAACTACGCGCTGTACTAAGTAGTGAGCCATCACCACCTAAAACAATAATCAAGTCCGCCTGTTGAGCAATACTTTTATCGTCAAACACCATGCTTACGCCCTGAGTTGATAAAAATTCACGCAACTCAATAGCTGTGTCTTCACTCACAGAATCGTTAGGTTTGGTAATAATGCCAATTGTGTTAAACATATTTGTTAATCATTAAGATTGAATTCTTTAAAATAGCCACCATTATAATCAAGCACTTTGTGGATAATCTTAATCTTATCCACAATCAATACTTTTAACAAATATACATGAATTGGGCAACAAAATGACAAAAAAGAAACCAGAAAATAAGAACCAAAAAAAATCCTCAACAGAAAAAGAGGATATTGAAGCCGCCATTAAAGCTGCCTCGCAAACACCTCAAAAAGATGATTTGCAAGAACAGCTAGCCCAAGCGCAACAATCTGCCAAAGATAATTGGAACAAACTTTTAAGGTCTCAAGCAGAAATGGAGAACCTCAAACGCCGCAACGCTAAAGATGTTGAAAATGCACACAAGTTTGCACTGGATGGTTTTGTCAAAGCATTGCTCGAAGTCAAAGACTCGTTAAGCATGGGCATTAAAACTGCACAAGAAGAAAAAGCCACCGTTAAGCATATTATTGAAGGGCTAGAAATGACCGATAAAGTTTTTCTCTCAACCCTAGAAAAATTTGGCGTAGAAATGATTAGCCCAGAAGGTGAAACCTTTAACCCAGAATTACACGAAGCCGTTATCATGGTGCCCATGCCAGACAAGAACTCAAATTCTGTTTTAGAAGTCGTACAATTTGGTTTTACTTTAAATGGTCGCTTAGTTCGTCCAGCAATGGTGGTGGTAGTCCAATAGGCAATAAGTTTCTACAACTCAAGCAAGTCTCCAATAACAAAGTGAGCAACGAGATTGCTCATTACTCGCATCAAATTTATAACGTAGATTAGTTGAGTGGGATAAAACTCCGTTTTAGAAAATAGTTTTAAACTTATCACAAGTTTTTGTTAGATGCCGTCTATCTTGATTTTACTCCATGCTTAAATAAAGCATTTAGCCACACTTACATCAATGAATTTAACGCCTTTAATGTAGTGCGTTTTGATGCTGGCTCCACACAAGCTATTATTGATAATAAAAGCAATCAAATTACGCCTAAAGATTAGGCATAACAACTCAAACTTAACTACCGACCTGGCATTGTCTTAATTTAATAAGGGTAATGAAATTACTCGTATTGATGGGTTTTTATACATTTTTCATTTTCAGGAAGTATTGCGCTACGTGAATGGTGACTCTTATCAAGAATTTACAAACTTATAACGCCTATCTTGCGTATAGACAAAGGAAATTGCTTAAATAAGGCATTGATATTGATATTTGTCAAACAATATTTAATTATTGCAACTAAGCGTATAACATGCTAAAGTTCAATTGATACATTGAGAAAAGAGACATGAAACATTTATTATTACCCTTATTTTTATTATTATCCACATTTTCATTAGCAGAAGATGATTTGTTGCCAGTAGATGAGGCATTTACCTTTAAAGCCAGCGTGGTTAATAACGAAATACTGCTTAATTGGGACATTGCTAAAGGTTACTATCTTTATAAAGAGAAGATTAAGATTTCTGCTGATTTTTTAGCCCAGCTAGGCAATGCTAAGTTCCCAACAGCAAAGATTAGAAATGATGAATTTTTTGGCAAAATTGGAGTTTATCGTGATAATACCCTGGTGGTGGTTCCTGTGCTTAAAGGCGATGCCAAATCTATTTTATTAACTGTTAGCTATCAGGGTTGTGCCGATTTGGGTGTTTGCTACCCGCCCATTACTAAATCGGTTGCGCTTAACATCGGTTCAATGCGCTCGACATCTTTAGCTGATAATGCATTTAATCTATTTTTACGAACCACTAACAAAGCACGGTCAAGTCTTGAAAAAAACATCTCAATTCCTGATGAGCCTCTATCTGAAGACGATGCCTTTAAATTTTCAGTGGTGGCAATTGATGCCAATATGCTATTAGCAAGATGGGCTATTCATCAAGAATATTATTTATACCATGATAAATTTTTCTTTGATATCAAAGGGGCAAAATTTGGCGATATTGTCTTTCCAAAAGGTAAAATTAAAGACGATGAGTTTTTTGGAAAAATTGAGGTTCACAAAGGCGTATTAGAAGTTAAGATTCCGCTTACTAATGTCAGCACTCAACCAATTACTTTTATCGTTAAATATCAAGGCTGTTGGGAGGGTGGTGTTTGCTATCCGCCACAAAAAAAAACTAAAGATATTGTGTTGCTTTCTCAAACAGGTGGCTCTAATATCAATACCACACCTGAAAAAGCCAAAGCACCCAATGTCGCGCAAGTTGAATTAAACAAAACCGACCAAATTACTGCGTTACTTCAACAAGACAGTATATTATTAGTATTGGCAAGTTTCTTTGGTTTTGGCTTATTGCTGTCATTAACCCCTTGCGTGTTTCCAATGATTCCAATTCTGTCAGGCATTATTGTGGGTCAAAAAGGCGAAATTAGCACTAGAAGTGCGCTGATTATGTCCATTGTATTTGTATTATCCATGAGCATAACTTATTCAATTGCGGGCGTATTGGCAGGCTATTTTGGTGAAAATTTACAAGTGCTATTCCAAATCCCTTGGATACTGGCTATTTTCAGTTTGATTTTTATCGCCTTGGCATTTTCTATGTTTGATTATTATGAAATCCAACTACCTGCCAGTTTACAAGGAAAAATTACAAAAATAAGCAATGACCAAGAAGGTGGGCACTTAATTGGTGTGGCTGTTATGGGATTTTTATCAGCACTCATTGTAGGGCCTTGTGTTACACCACCGCTAGCAGGCGCATTGATTTATATTGGACAAACTGGCGATGCATTATTAGGTGGATTATCACTGTTTGTAATGAGCTTAGGCATGGGCGCACCACTTGTTGCGATTGGCGCAGGCATAAGCAAACTACCTAAAGCAGGTGGCTGGATGGATAATGTTAAATACGTCTTTGGTATTTTAATGCTAGCCGTAGCAATTTATCTACTTGATAGAATTATCTCACCCCTTACGTCACTTATATTATGGGCAATGCTCATGACTATATCACCGATTGCGATGGGCGCATTGAATACACAAACAAATACTTCAACAAGCCCTTGGCAACGTATTTTTAAAGCTTTAGGGCTAATTATATTGGGCTATGGCATCTTGATCTGGATGTTGGTGGCACGTGGTGGTGGCAATATGTTACAGCCACTATCGGACTGGGGTGCATCAAGTGTGGCAACTGAATCAGTTCATATAAAACTTGAACGCATCAAATCGGTGGGTGAACTAGATCAAATCCTAGCAAAAGCAGAGAGTAGCAAGCAAATTGTTATGCTAAATTTTTATGCTGATTGGTGCATCTCTTGTAAAGAGCTTGAACGCTTTGTGTTTTCTAATGCCAATGTAGTTAACGAAATGACCAATGTTACCGCACTACAAGCTGATGTGACTGAAAATAATGCCAATGATAAAACACTGATGAAACGATTTGGCCTTGTTGGCCCGCCTGCTATTTTATTTTTCAACAATGGTATTGAAAACCGTTCACAAAGAATTATTGGCGAGATTAACGCACAAGACTTTCTCAGCCACCTCAACAAAACCAAATAAAATAAGCGAAAATACCGATAAAACCAACTATCGTACACGATATTGGTGGTAAAATCAGTTCTATTTAGGTTTTGGTTTTGCTTGTTAACAAAATGGATGTTCTATTATTAAACGGTCCTAACCTTAATCTGCTTGGTACTCGAGAGCCTGATTATTACGGCGCACAAACACTAGATGAGATTACCAGTAATCTTGCAAAAATAGCAAACGATGCTGGACTTACACTTGAATACCATCAAAACAATTCAGAAGCAAGATTGATTGAACACATTCACAACGCTACAAATAACGACGTTCAATATATCATTATCAACCCTGCAGCTTTCACACACACATCAGTCGCTTTGCGTGATGCCCTGCTCGCTGTGGATATTGAGTTCACTGAAGTTCATTTGTCTAATGTGTATAAGCGTGAAGATTTCCGTAAACAATCTTATTTCTCAGACATTGCACAAGGCGTCATTTCAGGCTTTGGTGTCCAAGGCTACGAATTTGCACTACAAGCCGCAATTCAACATATTCAACAATTAAAGAGGTCATGAATGGACATTCGTAAAGTAAAAAAATTAATGGAATTGCTAGAACAATCTGGCATGAGTGAAATTGAAATTGTTGAGGATAAAGAATCCGTACGTATTTCGCGCTATGGCAACGCCCCAATAGCAGCACCAGTGGCAATAGCAGCCTCTGTAGTAGCACCAACAGAGGCTGCTACAATGGCAACACCATCTGAAGATAGTGCACTAACAGTAGATGATCATCCGATTACTTCTCCTATGGTTGGTACTTTTTATGGCGCAGCATCACCCACTTCTGATGCTTTTGTTAAAATCGGTCAACACGTCAAGCAAGGCGATACAATTTGTATTGTTGAGGCCATGAAAATCATGAACCAAATTGAGGCAGACCAATCTGGAACAGTCACTGAAATCTTATGTACAGATGGCGATGCAGTTGAATTTAGTCAAACACTAGTCGTCATTCAATGACGCCAATGAATAAAATCCGCAAAGTTCTCATTGCTAATCGTGGTGAAATTGCGCTTAGAATTTTAAGAGCTTGTAAGGAGCTAGGTATCAAAACCGTTGCTGTGTATTCAACAGCGGACAGAGACCTTAAGCATGTACGTTTGTCTGACGAGGCTGTGTGCATTGGTCCGCACCCATCAAAAGATAGTTATTTAAACACTCCCGCACTGATTGCTGCTGCAGAAATTACTCATACTGATGCCATTCATCCTGGCTATGGTTTTTTATCTGAAAATGCAGATTTTGCACAGCGCGTTGAAGAAAGTGGTTTTATTTTTATCGGTCCACATGCAGATAATATTCGTATCATGGGTGACAAAGTTGCCGCCATTAAAGCTATGAAAAAATTCAGCGTGCCTTGTGTACCTGGATCAAATGGTGGTTTGACTGAAGACGCTGCTCAAAACACCAAACTTGCTCGTGATATTGGCTTTCCAATTATCATCAAAGCCTCTGGCGGTGGCGGTGGTCGTGGCATGCGTGTAGTTGAAAAAGAAACCGATCTACTTAATTCAATAGAGTTGACTAAAACAGAAGCACTTAACTTTTTTGGCAATGGCGAAGTATATATGGAGAAATTTCTAATCACGCCTAGACATGTTGAAATTCAAATATTAGCTGACGAACATGGCAATGCTGTGCACTTAAGCGAACGTGACTGTTCGATGCAAAGACGTCATCAAAAAGTGGTAGAAGAAGCGCCAGCACCTGGCATCACACCAGAATTACGCCAAAAAATCGGCAGTGCTTGTACGGATGCTTGTAAAGCCATTAACTATCACGGTGCTGGAACGTTTGAATTTTTATTTGAAAATGATGAGTTCTATTTCATTGAAATGAATACTCGCATCCAGGTGGAACACCCTGTCACCGAAATGATTACTGGTATTGATATTGTGCGTGAACAAATACGCATTGCTGATGGTCAAACACTTTCATTCACACAGAATGATGTGAAAATCAAAGGCCATGCGATTGAGTGTCGTATTAATGCTGAAGATCCTAATAATTTTATGCCCTCACCAGGAAAAATCACCCAATATCATGTCGCTGGCGGTTTAGGCGTGCGTGTCGATTCACATATATATAACGGCTATACCGTGCCACCCCATTACGATTCTATGATTGGTAAATTGATTACTTTTGCTGATACTCGACTAGGCGCCATTATCAAAATGCAAAATGCACTTGATGAAATGGTGATTGATGGTATTAAAACCAATATCTCTTTGCAAAGAAGAATCATGGATGACAAAATCTTCCAAAAAGGCGGTATGAATATCCACTATCTCGAAAAAATGTTAGGGGTTCACTAGTATGATTAAAGTAGGCATTATTGGCGCTACTGGATACACAGGTCTGGAGCTTATACGTCTTTTACAAAATCACCCAAGTGCAAAAATTATTGCCCTATGTTCAAGGGCAAATGTTGGTAAAGCTGTTGTTGAAGAATTTCCCAGCCTAATAGGCTATGTTGATTCTAACTTTATTGCACCAGATGATAAAACATTATTTAAGTGCAACGTCATTTTCTTTGCCACACCACACGGCGTAGCTATGAACAGCGTTGGCCAATTCCTAGACAGAGGTATCAAAATAATTGACTTAGGTGCTGATTTTCGTATTAAAGACAGCTCCGAATGGAGCAAATGGTACGGCATGGCACACACACAGAATGCTTTATTAGAAAATGCCGTTTATGGCCTGCCTGAAGTTTACAGCTCACAAATCAAAAATGCCACCTTGGTTGCCAATCCTGGATGCTACCCAACTGCAATCACGCTAGCACTTAAGCCTTTGCTTGAAGCAAATGTCATTGACACAAAAAGCATTATTGCTGATTGCAAATCAGGAGTTAGTGGCGCAGGCAGAGGTGCGAATATTGCCACACTTTTTTGCGAAGTGAACGACTCCTTAAAGCCTTATAATGTTAATCAACACCGTCACAAGCCTGAAACGCAACAAGTGTTAACAGACATCGCAGGCACAGGTGTGGACTTTATCTTTACTCCACACCTGATACCTATGACTCGGGGCATGCTTGCTAGTGTTTACGTTGATTTAACAAAGAATATTAATGCACAAGAATTGTTTGAAAATCACTACCAAGACAACAAATTTGTTCATATATTGCCAACTGGCATTTATCCACAAACCAAATCAGTTAAAGGCACGAGTAATTGCCATATTGGCATTCAAAAATCAAGCAACAAACTTATTATTATGGCAGTTATTGACAATGTAGGTAAAGGCGCCTCAGGGCAAGCCATACAAAACATGAATCTCATGTTTGGGCTTGGTGAAGGCTTAGGATTGGAACAAATTGGCTTATTGCCATAGGGGGAAAGTAATATGGAAACAGAACAAGTTTTAGAAAAAGCAGACATTATTTTTAGCGACAATGCGGCTAAAAAAGTATCAACTCTCATTGAAGAAGAAGAAAATGATAACTTGCATTTGCGTGTTTATATTACAGGAGGTGGTTGTTCTGGCTTTTCCTATGGTTTTACTTTTGACGAAACCTACAAAGAGGGTGATTCAAGCATTGAAAACAGTGGCGTACAATTAGTCGTTGACCCTATGAGTTATCAATACTTAATTGGTGCAACCGTTGATTATTTAGAAGACTTACAGGGCGCACGTTTTATTATCCACAACCCAAATGCCAAAACCACTTGTGGTTGTGGCTCGTCTTTTTCAGTCTAAAAAAAATACTTTATTTAAAAAACTAACGGGTATTTTTGGACACAATCAAAACATTAATCATTTTGATATTTTAGTGGGTTATTTTCGCTCATCGGGGTATTTTTTTTAGACTCTGCTCTTTATTGGGGGATGTTGCTAATATTCGTATCTTAGTTGGGATAGATGTTGATTAACACAAAAAAGTCATTCTCTAGGGTTGATTTATCAAGAAGGTAAAGAAAGTTGAACAATCGTGGCAAGAAAAGTTTACTGCCGAATAACCAGTCCCAAATGATTACGATATGATAATTGTAGATGAAGCACATAAATTTCGTAATAACACAGCTCGGGCATACAATCAATTGCAACAGATTTGTAAAACTAAAACCTCTGCTAATAAAGTTAAAAAGTAATGCTCATTTCTGCCACACCGCTTAATAACTGTCCTGATGCTTTATACAACCAGATTTTATTATTTAAAGATGGCAATAATTCAACCCTTGATTTTCCCCTTAGCCAGTTTTTTCACCAAGGCAAAAGAAAGAATATAAAGAAATATTACAACTCTCCAATAATAAAAAAGCCAAAGAGCAAACAGCAAAACTTTATGAAAAAATTAGAGAAAATGTAATAACCCCACTAATAGTTAGGAGGACACGCACTGATTTGATAAACAGCGAGCGCATAAAAAAGATAAGATAGAGCTATTACATACGCGTTATCGTGCATTGCATTATCTAAAACCAGAATTAAAACAAAAATACATTCGAGTAGAAAATCGTTATTTTTACCGAAAGCACCGATACGATGGAATATCTATCAGACAAAATAGTTGATACCGATTATCAGGATAAAACTTTAGTGGTTAATGCAAATAATCGCAATCAATTAAAACAACAAATAAGCTAAAATTTTAATGCTAACATGGCATTGAATAACAAAAGAAAACGATTACCAAATTATCCTGAATTTGGTGTGCCGTTAGTACAACTGAGATAAAACATATTATCAATCCTATCGGCTATATATGGAGCTGTATTCAGGGTAAAATTTTCGATTTACAATAATAATATTTTATAGATTATGATTGAATATATCCCAGGCTTGGCAGGTGTTCCTGCAACAGAATCTTCTATCTCTTCTATTGATGGAAAAAATGGTATTTTGGCTTATCGTGGCTACTCAATTGAAGATTTGGTTAAACATGCCTCTTTTGAAGAAGTGTCTATGCTACTTCGAGATGGAGAATTACCAGACAAAAACAAACTAGATAACTTTAAATATGTTTTACACAAGCGTTATGAGGTAAAGCGCAATATCCGTTCTATGATGTGGTCTTTGCCTACCAATGGACATTCGATGGATGTTTTACAAACTACCATTGCCGCTATGGCAACATTTTATCCTGATGCGGGCGCACAAAACCCGGACTCTGTTTATACACAAAGTGCGTTGACTAAAATTATTTCTAACATGAGTACTCTGGTGGCAATGTGGGCGCGCATTAGTGCTGGTTATGATCCCATTCCGCCCAGTAGGGGGATGTCCTACGCTAAAAACTTTTTATATATGTCATTTGGAGAAGAGCCTGATGATGATATTGTCAAGCTTTTTGATGCTTGCTTAATTTTGCATGCAGAACATACCATTAATGCCTCAACTTTTTCTGCCATGGTAACCGCTTCTACGCTTGCCAATCCATTTGCTTCAATTTCGGCTGCAGTTGGCACTTTGGCAGGTTCTTTACATGGTGGTGCAAATGAAGACGTTCTTAAAATGTTGGATGAAATTGGAGATGCCAAAAATACTCGTGCTTATATTAAAAACCGCCTAGAAAACAAACAAGTCATTTGGGGTATGGGGCATAGAGAATATAGCGTTAAAGACCCTCGTGCAAGTATTTTACAGGCCATGATTGAGGCCTATGTTAAAAAATCTAACACGCGCCTTTCTAAACGTTTTGAAACTGCACTAGAGGTAGAAAGAATTTGTGAAGAGTTGCTATCAAGCAAAGGCGTTTATCCAAATGTAGATTTTTACTCAGGTATTTTATATGCTGAAATTTTCAAAATTCCGCAAACACACTTTACGCCTATTTTTGCTATGGCTCGTTCTGCTGGTTGGACAGCCCATTGGCACGAACAAGTTGGGCACAACCGTATTTTCAGACCCACACAAATCTACACAGGGGCTAATTTTAGAGATTATCCTAAAAAATAATCATGGAAAATACCACACATTTTGGATTTAAACAGATTGCTACCAACGACAAACAAAGTTTGGTTAGAGATGTTTTTAACTCTGTCGCAAGTAAATACAACTTAATGAACGATGTCTTGTCCTTTGGTGCGCACCGCCTTTGGAAGCATTACACGATTGCTTCAAGTAATGTTAAGATTGGCGACAAAGTACTAGACATTGCTGGTGGTACAGGCGATTTAGCCATTGAATTTAGGAAAAAAGTAGGTGACAATGGGCAAGTCATACTAAGCGATATTAACGCTGCCATGCTGAATGAAGGTCGTAAAAACTTAACCAATAAAGGTATTTTTAGTGTTGAATTTGTGCAACTCAACGCACAGAGCCTACCCTTTGATAGCAATACATTTGACTGCGTGAACATTTCCTTTGGCCTTAGAAACGTGACTGACAAAGACCAAGCACTCAAAGAAATGTATCGTATTTTGAAGCCTGATGGTTGTTTGTTGATTTTAGAATTTTCAACAACTGATTCTGTATTTTTAAAAAAAATCTACGATTTTTATTCATTTAATATTATGCCAAAACTCGGTGGTATTATTGCTGATAATGAGGCCTCGTATCAATACTTAGCTGAATCAATCCGAAAACACCCAAACCAAGAAACCCTTAAAGACATGGTACTGGATGCTGGCTTTGACTTTTGCGAATATCATAATTTATCAGGTGGCATTGTTGCCTTGCATAAAGGCATCAAAGTATAAAACCCGATGCAGTCCTTTGCAATTTTTTGGCATAAACAAGCCGTTATTCTTGAGCGGGCATTAAACTACTTAATCATTAACAGCAGAGTTGACATTGATGCACTTAATGGCAAAACAATTGGTCTTTCTTTGCAAGATTTACCATTGGACGTGCACTTTGTATGCGCCAATAATCGAATATTTGTTTTCTCTGCCACTGACAAGCCCACAGACGTTGATATTAAGCTCAAATCTATGGTATTTATATCCTTACTCCAAGGCGAAGGCCCAACTGAACTGTTTAGACAAAATAAAATTAATATTCATGGTGATGTTAAAACCGCTCAATTATTGCTTGATTTACTAAAAGAGGTTGATATTGACCTTGAAGAAATGGTATCAAAACACACAGGCGATATAATTGCCAACCAGCTTGGGAAACTAACAAAAAAATTCAACCGTACCGGCACACAATCAAACAACCCGTTTGAGATAATTAAAGATGGGTTGTCCACCTTGTTAATCAATCCAATTAAATCTAAACGCTACAAACATAAAAACAGTTAGCCATGCACAACCTTCTAAGATTTATTAAAATTTCTCGTGTTTTAATGCGCTATCGTCTTGATTCTTTGGTGCTATCAACACCACTACTGAAAAGCTTCAGGCCTTTGGTGTATCCCATTCCTTGGCATTACTTTCCCATTAAAAAATACACACGAGGCCAGCGTATTCGCTTAGCACTAGAAGAGCTAGGACCCATATTTATCAAATTTGGGCAAACACTTTCCACTAGGCGTGATTTACTACCAGAGGATATTGGCGATGAATTAGCAAAATTGCAAGACAACTGTCCCGCTTTTGACCCAATAAAGGCCAAACAAATTATTGAACAATCGCTAGGCGCGTCTACTGAAAATTTATTTAAACGCTTTGATATTAAGCCTCTAGCCTCAGCCTCAATTGCCCAAGTACACACCGCACTAACAAATGATGATAATGAAGTGGTGGTTAAGGTTGTCAGGCCTGATATCGATAAAACCATCGGGCATGATATTAAACTAATGTACACCCTAGCAAGGCTATTTAATAAACATCCGATTAGTAAAAAACTACGCCCTATAGAAATTGTAGCAGAGTTCGAAGGCATTATTTTGAATGAACTAGACATGCGCATTGAAGCCAAAAACTGTTTAAGAATTGGCAAAAATTTTAAAAATTCTAATTTGCTTTACATTCCAAAAGTTTACCCAAGCTTGTGCCATAAGAACATTCTAACCACTGAACGCATTCATGGTATTCCAGTAGGTGACATTAAACAACTAAAAGCCAACCATATTGACATGAAACGATTGGCAGAAGAAGGTGTGATTATTTTCTTCACTCAGGTTTTTAAGCATAATTTTTTCCATGCTGATATGCACCCTGGTAATATTTTTGTCAGTACTAATGGACAATATATGGGGGTTGATTTTGGCATCATGGGCACGCTTACTGAAGCTGACAAAGACTTTTTAGCGGATATTTTTCTGGCTTTTTTTAACCAAGATTATAAAAAAGTAGCGCAAACTTATATTGACTCTGGCTGGATAAGCCCAACAACAGACATATCTGCCTTTGAAGCTGCCGTTAAAAGAATTTGTGGGCCAATGTTTGAAAAACCTCTGGTTGAAATCTCTTTTGGTCAGGTATTGCTTGAACTTATTCAAGAGGCTAAAAATTTTGACATCACCATTCAGCCACAACTGTTATTGTTAGACAAAACCTTATTAAATATTGAAGGACTTGGCAGGCAGTTGTATCCACAGCTCAATTTATGGACAACTGCAAAACCATTTTTAGAAGATTTAATTAAAAAGAAATACAGTATGAAAAATACCTTTGAAAAAATAAAAGATCAAGCACCACAACTCCTAAAAGACATTCCAGAGTTGCCCGTCTTAACCATTAATGCGCTCAAGCAATTAAACAAAATAAGAGACATAGGGCGTCTTCATGCTCAGCAAACCGATAGTATTGTTAACCAACTCAAAGACAATGCAAACAAGCAAACTTATGCTATTTTTTCTGGCGCTTTGGCTATTCTTAGTGGCATTTTAGCGGTTAATGAATTTTGGCTACCAAGTTTTCTTAGTAGTATTATTGCTTTGATATTTTGGTTCAAATCTAGATAGGTAGTTTTCCTAATTTCAACATAGAAAATTTGTTGTTTTACTTTTGATTAGGTTTCCGGGTAAAATGACCCTCTTGATGTATTTGATCGCAAAATATATCTTTTGTGTGGCGTTCATTGCGGTGTTTTTTTATTTTTTGGAGTATCAATATGAGTTTAACAATTAACGCTTTAACAAGAGGTGATCAAGGTAAAGGTGTGAGCCGTCGCCTACGTCGCAATCATAAAATCCCTGCCATTGTTTATGGCACTGACAAAGCCCCTAGCAATATCACCCTAGATATTTTTGAAATTACTCACCTATTAGAAAACGAGGAGTCTTATACTTCAGTGCTTGATCTAATGGTTGATAAAAAAAAAGAGGCTGTGATTATTAAAGATTTACAACGCCATCCTGCTAAAAACATCGTCACTCATGTTGACTTTCTACGTATTAACTTAAAACAAGCTATTGTCACTAGCATCCCTCTACACTTTAATAACGAGGAAGATAACGAAGCAATACGTCTAGGTGCAGTTCTTAATCAATTTGTTACTTCAGTTGAGGTTTCTTGTTTACCAACAGACTTGCCTCATGCTATTGATGTAGACATCAGCAACCTTGCAATGGGCGAACATATTAGTTTGACAGGTCTTAACATACCAAAAGGCGTGGTTATTACCGCACTAACACATGGCGATATTGAAGCATACGATCAAAGCGTTGTTGCCGTTCAAGAGCCTAAAAAAATGGCCGAAATTGAAGAAGAAGCCTCTGTTGTTGCTGAAGATACTGACGATGAAAATACCGAAAACAGTGATACTGATAAAGACAAACTAGATTCATAATTTAAACTGAACTAATATGACGATAAAACTGATTGTGGGCCTAGGCAACCCGGGCAAAGACTATCAGTCTCATCGTCATAACGTAGGGGTTTGGTTTTGTGAGGCGTTAGCGCATCTGTACACTGGTAATTTTAAAAAAGAAGCGAAGTTTTTAGGCGAAGTTGCCCAGATTAATATATCTGACCAGAACATTCGATTGCTCAAGCCCACTACATTTATGAATTGCTCAGGACAATCTATTCAAAGCATTGCTAATTTTTATCAAATTAATACCAATGAAATATTGGTTGCGCATGATGAACTAGGCATCAGCCCTGGTATTGCAAAAATTAAATCTGATGGCGGGCATGGCGGGCATAATGGCTTAAGAGACACTATTAAAGCCCTGGGCACTAAAGTATTTCACCGACTGAGAATTGGCATAGGCCATCCCGGTGATAAATCACAGGTAGCTAACTTTGTACTACATGCACCCAGTAAGAGCGAATTAGAAAAAATACAAAGTGCTTTGAGTGATTCATTGCAAGTCATTGAAGATATGATTAAAGGCAACTTTGATAAGGCCATGAAAACCTTACATACAAAAGAATAAACAATTTAGAAGGATGATAAAAAATGGGATTTAAATGCGGCATAGTTGGTCTGCCAAATGTTGGAAAGTCCACCTTATTTAATGCATTAACTCAAGCTGGCATTGAATCTGCCAACTACCCTTTTTGTACGATTGAGCCAAATGTTGGTATTGTGCCTATTAGTGACTCGCGCTTAGACAAACTGGCAAAAATTGTTAGTCCTCAAAAAGTCCTACCCACCACAATGGAATTTGTTGATATTGCTGGATTGGTCGAAGGTGCTTCAAAAGGCGAAGGGCTAGGCAATCAATTTTTAACCAGTATCCGTGAAACAGACGCCATTATCCACGTCGTTCGTGCCTTTGATGATGATGATATTATTCACGTATCAGGAAAGGTTTCACCGCTTGATGATGTTGAGATTATTAACACCGAGCTTATTTTGGCTGATCTGAATGTGGTTGAAAAACTGTATCAAAAAGCCCTGAAAAACACCAAATCGGGTCAAAAAGATGGCATCTCCTTTAAAAACCTATTGGAAAAAATCTTACCTATGCTTGAGCAGGGAAAAAGTGTCCGCACACTCCCATTTAATGAGGAAGAATTAAAACTACTAAAAGGCTTTCAGCTACTTACCATTAAACCTGTCTTATACGTTGCCAATATAAGCGAAGATAGCTTTGTTGATAACTCTTATTTGGAAATAATAGAAAAATTCGCCCACATCGAAAGTTCGCAAACTGTCGCTATTTGCGCTGAAATTGAGGCTGAAATTGCCGAATTAGACAAAGATGAAAAACAAGAATTCCTGTCTGAAATGGGGCAAAACAAATCAGGGCTGGACAGATTAATTAAAGCAGGATACCAATTATTAGGACTGCAAACGTATTTTACCGCCGGGGTACAAGAAGTACGCGCATGGACAATTAACACTGGTGACAACGCTCCGCAAGCCGCTGGAAAAATTCACGGCGATTTTGAAAAAGGCTTTATTCGCGCACAAACCATCGCATTTTCTGATTTTATTAAGTTTGGTGGTGAAAAAGGTGCAAAAAAGGCTGGAAAATTGCGCTTAGAAGGCAAAGAATATATCGTTCAAGATGGTGATGTGATACACTTTCTGTTTAATGTATAACTGCTCTAATGATTAATATAAATTTTTATGAACTCTAAAAAACAAACAAAACTACTATTAATTCTAGATGGATGGGGGCATTCTGAAATAACTCAAAACAATGCCATTGCACTAGCAAATACACCGGTTTGGGATAAATTTAACCAAACATTCTCACATTCCTTAATCCATACCAGTGGTAAGGATGTTGGTTTGCCTGGCAAGCAAATGGGCAATTCAGAAGTGGGACACCTTAATCTAGGCGCAGGACGCATTGTTAAACAAGACTTTACTCGCATTTATAACGAGCTTCAAAATGGCGATTTCTTTAGAAACCCAATCTTAAAAAACTCATTAGAATACGCAAATGATAATAACAAAGCGGTTCATATTATGGGACTTTTATCTGATGGTGGTGTACATTCACACGAAGAACAAATTCACGCCATGTTGGAAATGACTCACAAACAAGGCTGCAAAAACGTCTATTTACATTTATTTACCGACGGCAGAGATTGTGCACAAAAAAGTGCTGAAAAATACATTCAAAAACTTGAAGACAAAATAGCTACCCTTGGTACGGGGGAAATTGTTAGCGTTATTGGCCGATACTTTTCAATGGATCGAGACAATCGCTGGTCGCGCATACGTTGTGCTTATGAACTTATCGCTAAAGGAAAAGCAAAGTTTTTAGCCCAATCCGCCCTACATGCTGTTGAATTGGCATACGCGCGTAGTGAAACCGATGAATTCATCCAATCAACCTTGATTAAGGCACCAACCTCGATTAAAAAAGGCGACGTGTTAATTTTTATGAATTATCGTGCAGATCGTGCTAGACAAATTACGCGCGCCTTCACTGATGAAGACCTTCAAGGGTTTTCACGTGGAACATTCGTCCCAACACAATTTGTCTGCCTGGCTGAATACAAAAAAGATTTTAACCTACCGGTGGCTTATCCATCTTCTAAACTGAATAACGTTCTAGGTAAATATTTATCAAATTTAGGCATGACCCAACTTAGAATTGCCGAAACTGAAAAATATGCACACGTCACTTTTTTCCTCAATGGTGGCGTCGAGCAAGCTTTTAATGGCGAGGACCGCATATTAATTCCTTCGCCTAATGTTGCCACTTATGACTTACAGCCTGAAATGAGTGCTTTTGAACTCACTGATGCACTGGTTGAAAGTATTGAAAGTCAAAAATATGATTTAATTATTTGCAATTTTGCCAACACTGATATGGTGGGTCATTCTGGCAAATTAGATGCCACCATTAAAGCTGTTGAAACC
Source organism: Candidatus Ruthia endofausta (assembly GCF_013342985.1). Lineage (NCBI taxonomy): Bacteria > Pseudomonadati > Pseudomonadota > Gammaproteobacteria > Pseudothioglobaceae (SeqCode) > Candidatus Ruthturnera > Candidatus Ruthia endofausta. Next base: position 985,164 of record NZ_CP054490.1, read on the forward strand.
GTTGATAGTTGTCTAGGTATTATTCATAAAGCTATGTTTGCCATTGGTGGCGAAATACTAATCACCGCTGATCATGGCAATGCAGAACAAATGGTTAACCCAGAAACACACGAGGTGCATACAGCACACACCAACAACCCAGTGCCTTTAATTTTTGTTAGTGAGCGTAAAGCAGACATTGCCAAGCCAGAAAAAGGTGCATTATCAGACATTGCACCAACCTTATTAGCAATGATGAATATTGAGAAACCAGATGAAATGACTGGCAATAGTTTATTAACATTTAAGTAAAATAACAACAAGATTAATCTCACACAAGGAGAACCCCATGAAACAAACTAATTTTATTGCCCCTTCGATTCTTGCGGCGGACTTTACCAGACTAGGCGAAGAAGTTGACAATGTACTTAGAGATGGCGCAGATATCGTCCACTTTGACGTCATGGACAATCACTACGTGCCAAATTTAACAATTGGCCCTTTGGTGTGTGAAGCGCTCAGAAATCATGGCGTTAGTGCACCAATTGATGTCCACTTAATGGTGAAACCCGTTGATAGAATTATTCCTGATTTCATTAGAGCTGGCGCATCATATATCACTTTTCATCCAGAAACATCAGAGCACATTGACAGAACATTAGATCTGATTCAAGAAGGGGGGTGCAAAGTTGGCTTAGTATTTAACCCCGCAACACCACTACACGTACTAGAAAACGTCATGAACAAATTAGACATGATTTTACTAATGTCGGTTAACCCTGGTTTTGGCGGGCAATCTTTCATTCCTCATACATTGGAAAAATGTCAAAAAGTTAGAAAACTGATTGATGCAAGCGGTAGGAAGATTCGTTTAGAGATTGATGGTGGTATAAAAATTGACAACATTCGTGAAGTAGCTAAAGCTGGTGCAGATACATTTGTTGCTGGTTCTGCAATCTTCAGTACTGATGATTACAAGGCAACTATTGATGCTATGCGCATAGAATTAGCAAAAGCCTAACTAAATAATCTAGGTCTAATAACGTCGTTTAAGGCCTGCCCTATTAACGATATTGGCAACAATTTCTTTAATAGACATTTGGCTAGTATCAACAAAGACAATCTGATTAGTGTCAAATATATCTTGTACGTAACGAACTTTTTTTGCATTGAGATAATGCCATGTAGTGACTATTACTCTTACGTTCACTACGGATTTTATGTAAATGCGTAAAGTTAATCATTAACCCAAACAATTTGTGCTTGTGCGCCTGTAAAGATTTAGGCAAGAACACTCTCGAGTGTATAAATCTTGCTCAATTAGTGGATAACAACGGCAATTAACAAAATGTCACTATTTGGTTTTAAAAGGTAAATCAGCCTATTTTAGAGATAGGAAATATCATCGTGTGCAATCTAACCCTTAGGTATAATTTCTGCTTTTATGATTTTTGCAAAAATCAAATTATTGAATTGCACTTTTCTTGAAATGGTAAGTTCAGTTCTTATTAATGTATCACACAGCTCGACATATTAGTCAGGGTGCTCTTGCAAAAGAGTTGGCTGGTAGAAGTTGTGGAAGAAGGTGTCAATAGGCACTTTATTTAACTCCTTGGAGAAAATATAATGGCAAAAACGTCAATGAAAAAAATGCTAGAAGCTGGTGTACATTTTGGTCACCGTTCTCGTTTCTGGCACCCAAAAATGGAGCGCTTTATTTACGGCACTCGTAACGGTGTTCATATTATCAACCTAGAAAAAACACTACCCCTGTTTAATGATGTGCTTAATTTTGCAAGCAAAATCACAGCAGCAGGTGGATCCATTTTATTTGTAGGTACAAAAAGAGCAGCGAGCGATATCATCAAACAAGAAGCCATACGTTGTGGCATGCCATACGTTAACCACCGCTGGTTAGGCGGCATGATGACAAACTATAAAACTATTAAAGCCTCTATTAAACGCTTAAAAGACCTTGAGTTTTTAGCTGAAGAGAATTTTAATCAATTTGGCAAAAAAGAAGCGTTAATGATGACGCGTGAAATGGAAAAGCTAGAGCGTAGTCTTGGTGGTATTAAAAATTTAGGCGGCATTCCAGATGTTGTCTTTGTGATTGATATTGGTGTTGAAAAAAATGCAGTTTCAGAAGCTAAAAAACTACACTTACCCATTATTGGTATTGTAGACACCAATCACAACCCTGAAGATATTGATTATGTTATCCCTGGCAATGATGACTCCATTAGAGCAATTGGTTATTACGCAAGAGAAATTGCAAATGCTATTTTAGAAGCCAAAGCTGCTATTGGCACATCAATTGAGAAGAAAGTTTCGGTCAAAAAATCAGAAACTAAAAAACCGGCCGCCAAAAAAGCGCCTATTAAGGAAGATAACAAGCCTGAAACGCTAAATAAAACAGCCCTTAATGTAATGAAAAAATCTGGCCTAGTTGCTTATGCTGAAACACAAGGCGTGGCTATTAACAGTGCTGACACTAAGGAAAAAATTATCGAAAAGCTTGCATAGTTCAACGCATTGATTAATACATCTTTGCTGCTTACAAGTGGTAAAGATACAACACAAACAGGAGATTAATTATGACAATTACAGCCTCTTTAGTTAAAGAACTAAGAGAAAGAACAGGTGCAGGCATGATGGACTGCAAAAAGGCTTTAACTGAAACTAATGGCGACATGGAAGCAGCTATTGACTTAATGCGTACCTCGGGCGCTGCTAAAGCTGCTAAAAAAGCAGGTCGTGTTGCAGCTGAAGGTTTGATTAAAATTAACATTAGCACTGACAAGAAAACAGTCACCATTTTAGAAGTTAATTCTGAAACTGATTTTATTACCAAGGGCGATGCTTTTATTGGTTTTGTTGATATGCTTGGTGCACTAGCACTTAAAACAACACCTGCTAATATCGAAGAATTCTTATCTCAAACGCTAGACAATGGCGACTCACTAGAAAAAGCGCGTGAGGACATCATTGCAAAAGTAGGTGAAAATATTGCAATCAGGCGCGTACAAACAATCACAACTGATAGTGGCTTCATTGGTGCATACAAACATGGCGATCGTATTGCTGTAGTAACAGTACTAGAAGGTGGTGATGAAGCGCTAGCAAAAGACATTGCAATGCACATTGCCGCCACCAAACCAGAATGTATTACTGAAGCAGAACTATCGACAGACCTTTTAGAAAGGGAAAAAGTAATCTTTGCGAAACAGGCCAAAGAATCAGGAAAACCAAGCAATATCATTGAAAAAATGATTGTTGGTCGTATGAAAAAATTTGTGAATGAAATAACGCTATATGGTCAATCTTTTGTTAAAGACCCTGGTACCACAGTAGGCAAGCTTGCACAATCAAACAATGCACAAGTTAAGTCTTTTGTACGATTTAAAGTTGGCGAAGGCATTGGAAAGGAAGAAGAAAACTTTGCCGATGAAGTTATGGCACAAATTCAAGGCTAATACTGATTAAAAAGCGTTTATTCGCCTTGCCGCCCAAGACATAGCCTCTACTCATGTCTTGATTCATTACGCACAAATACACAAATAACACCAAAGACAAGGGGCCCCCCGCCCAGTTTTTCTGCTCAAATATTTCTAAAAACCGCCTATTCCTCCTAAAGAATAACCTTTTATCTGTTTGTTTCAAACAATTAAACAAGGCACAATTAGGCTATCATTTTCCAAATAAAGGAGAATGAAATGAAGAAGATAATACCTATATTATTGCTCGGTTCAACACTATCCTATGCTGCCAATATTGAAGTAACCATTAACAATATCAAGCCTGTCATAAATCGATTATCAATTGCGCTTGACACTGTGAAGGAATACCTATGGTAAAAACGACAAATCAAATAGCATTTTTAGTGCTAGAAAAAAAAGTATCGGCCTTGAATTATAAGATTATCCTTAATGGCATTGAACCTAGCACTTATCCCCTTTTTATTATATTTCACAATGAAGATAATAATACGCTAGGTACTAATTTTTTTTAGTGCACCAAATGAAGGCAATCAACCAGTACTTTAGCATTAAGCAGTTTGGTATTTTCACATCTGTCATTTGCCGAACAAGATAAGTGGATAACAGCATTCAATCAAAACCTTAAAATTAAACCATGGCTTATAGGCTGGCAAAGGCACAAATACAGTAATTCTGCAAACTACTGATATTCAAATTGAAGGAAAAATACTTCAGGCATTGAAGTGTGGGCTATTTTTATCGCAATGGGCTCACACTAAATATATGGTAAGCACTATCATCATTGATTTGATAACATGGTGCAGAAATTTCACATCAATAATAGAAAAATATCTCACTGAGGAAAAATGATAGACACCACCAAGTGTTTGCTAGAAAAACATAAGCAAAAGATAACAATGTCCACTTTTAGTACACACCTGTCTGACAGAATTTCCAGTGTAGATCAAATCAACCCTGGAAATATTAGTTTGATGTCATTTAATAAACAATTATTTGCGCTATGGTAGGATGATAGTGCTTATAAAATTAAGCAAAAAACTTTAGATACAATTCGGCGCCATTAAGGCCTGATTACCAGCCACCAAGAGATTTCAATTTGGAGAGTATTATCGTAAAGATATTAATACTTTAAAATAAACTAGTATTTACACCCAAGATAAAGCATATTTAATCAATACCAGCGTTAAACTATTGATTAACCAATTAGACCCAAATTACTTTTGGACTATTTCATCATGACACTATTATAAACTTAGAATTTGTTGGCAAAATACTAAAAAACAAACAGGATAAATTAATGCTTCATTTAGATGATGACACCACATTATCAGTAAATCTTAACCATTAACTTATTTAAAAAATATAGCAATGTAGCCTTGCCTTACTCCGCCTAGAAGGCTTTTTTTTGCTAAATTAGGCCCTATATTATTTTATACCTACCGTTTATCAAACAAGTCATACGAAAATATTCAGTACTATTATTTTTCAAACATAAATAAAAACCACCCAAAAGGGTGGTTTTTATTTAACCTTAAACTGCTAGATTAACCCAGCAGTCAATTGAGAAGCTTTACTTAGCAATCACTTGATCACGACTGTCAACTATTGCATTAGCTTTAGCATCTGCATAACCTTTAGCATAAGCGTTAGCTTGTGCTTTAGCGAATGCATCGGCTTGACCTTTGGCATAAGCGTTAGCAACGCCTTTAGCATTAGCATCGGCAGTGCCTACATATTTACCATCAGCAGTTGCGTTAGAAACGTTCTTAGTTTTATTTTTGTTGTTGTAATGGAAACCCCAGTCAGAATCGTTGTTCATGTCGTTGTTATTTGAAAAAGGACCCCAGTTGTTAGCGCCGTTAAATGGACCCATGTTTGAACCACCGTTAAATGGACCCCAGTTAGAACCGCTATTCATTGGACCCCAGTTAGAACCGCCATTCATTGGACCAAAGTTAGAACCACCGTCAAAAGGACCCCAGTTGGAACCACCATTACCAGTACCCCAGCCATTATTATTATTACCATAGCCGTTGTTGTTTGAACCATTGTTAAAGAAACCAGCTGATGCTGATGTGGCAGCTACTAAAGTAGCAATCGCAATTATTTTTTTCATATTAATCTCCAAATTAAAAAGTATTAACGCTCTTGTTATTAAGCGGATTTTAAGTATCAGACTTTATAGTCTTGATAGGGGCATTATACGATAAATATATTAGAAGTCAATGATATTCTAATATATATTTTATAAAGTGTCTAGAAAAGCCGATGCAACACAGAATTAACAGAATAAATTAGCGTCATTATATTAAAAAATCACTCTGCTTTTAGCAAAACATATGCTAAACACAGAGTCTTTGCCAAGTATTAGTGCCTTTGATGATATTTTTGTAATAATTAAATCATCAAACAATTGCCACATATTGAACTTTATTTTTCATATTTATTGTTAAAAACATTGCCAGTTTAATCAATAAATATGACAGAGTGAAAAATAATTCTCACTTAACTTCACGCAACTATTTCTAATAATTAGAAATATATATTGTCTCAATCTTATTGAGTATTAATAACCCTTAAGGTAGAAACTGCTGCAGGAGACAACGTACGGCCTTGCTTGTTATGAGTTACGCCCCTTACCCCAAAAAAATTTCTCCGGTATTGTCCAACATCGTTATCAATAGTAAAATTAGGTCTCAATGCTTTGTTTTCTTTCAAGGTAGAAGAAAAATCAGTTTTTATTAGCCAATTACTAGGCTTAACCCTATTCTGAGCTCGAGGTTTTGTGTCATTTAGCCAAACGCTTGGATTTTTTGCAGTATTGTAATAATTCATAACGCTTGAAGGAACTCTCCAATAAGGATTATTTATCTGGTTGTTGTAATTTGATGCCCAATTATTACCATTCCAAAACGCCAAGGATACATTGGGTGTTATTAATAGAAAAAATAATAACCAGTTAACTTTTTTCATAAAAATATCCAGCAATCAATCATCATCCTAAAAAAAGCTTACTTTAGCAAAGATTCTATCATTGTTCTTAATATCTTCGAATACTGGCAAATATCCACCCATATAATCAATCACACCACCACTGATTGAGGTTTGATCATCAATAGCATAATCAAGCGACATTCTTGACAAGCCGCCTTCTAAATACGGCTTGTCAATATAAGTACCTGAAAAATATAGGCCTAAATCATAACCTTCAAAAACGCCCGTAAGACTTAATACCACGTCCAAACCGCCACTAGCCTTGTTAACAAGGCTTATCTACACTTATTTTAAAATCAGAGCCATAGGTGGGGTAGTTTTTCTAAAACGATTTTCATGCAAAACAATCATGGATAAATTCAATTTATCAAAATAATAATTCAGTTTACTCATCAATCTACCAAGTCTGGTATGCAATTATCCAAAGGATTGAGAAGGTCTGTTATGCAAATAAAATCTGACTTTCCCCAAATAATAATTTGTCTGCCAATTTTAAATCAAATTTATGCTTAATACTACCTCAAGGGTTAATTCATTTAAATTCAATTCGTGCTTATAGCCCCTTTGGGCACAGTAGTGTATTTGCTCAAATTAACGCCATAAACAAAATCATGATAGGCTTAAAGATTGCCTTGACTTTATTACTATTACACTAACACCATCGTCTCTGGCATCAATTTTTTCCATAATGTTCTAGCCTTATCGTCAGAAAATTCTGATTAATATATATAATCAGGCAGTGCAATAAACGCTGTTAATATAGTTTTTTTCACTATAAATCTCCTTTATTATGGATGATGAGTTTCATAATCGCAGGCACTAAGAAAAAATCAGCCAATAGCGCAACAAAAATCGCACTGGCAGGCTGTACACCAAAATTAAAAAGTCTTCGCTTTTTATATTACACCCTATTCAGATTTTAAATAAGATTATCAAAAGTGGTGCCGATGGCCGGAGTCGAACCGGCACAAGCGTAGCTTACCACCCCCTCAAGGTAGCGCGTCTACCAATTCCGCCACATCGGCATATAAGGTTGGAATTTGAAATATTACTAGTTTGGAATATCACTAATATCTGACCCAGTTGAAATGGGCATAACAACCATAGGCACGTCAGATGGAACTGTCTCACCTGTTACTTGTTCCATAATACTTGTTGGTTCGCTATTAACATCACTGTCATTGGTTGCTAAATAAGCCAATGTCAAACTGGTTAAAAAGAAGCCAAAAGCCAAACTAGCAGTTAACTTGTAAAGAAATGAATTTGCACCTCGTGCACCAAAAACTGACCCAGAAGCACCTGCACCAAAAGCAGCACCTGCATCAGCACCCTTGCCATGTTGCATTAAAATTAAAGCAATTAAACCTAGTGCCAATAATATATGAACAATTAAAATAACTTGAAACGACATTATTAACCCGCTTTACAAATTTGTAAGAAATCTTGTGCTTTAAGTGAAGCGCCACCAATTAGACCGCCATCAATATCTTTACAATTAAGTAATTCAGCTGCGTTACTAAGGTTCATACTACCACCATAAAGAATCGGGGTGGTTTGTGCAATATCAGCGTCGTGTTCAGCTAACATTGAGCGAATAAAAACATGTGTGTCCTGTGCTTGCTGTGGCGTTGCGGTAACACCTGTGCCAATTGCCCAAACAGGCTCATAAGCCACAATAATATTTTTAAACGCGTCAATACCAACCTGATCAATCACTGCTTGAATTTGTTTTGAAACGATCACTTGCGTATTGCCAGATTCTCTGTCTTCTAACAATTCACCGATACAAAAAAGTGGGGTTAAATTATTATCCAGTGCAACTTGTACTTTTTGTGCAACAATCTCATCGGTTTCACCATAAAGACTTCTGCGCTCTGAATGACCGACAATAACATACTGTACACCAAAATCTTTAATCATATCGGCACTGATTTCGCCCGTAAAAGCGCCTGATGCGTTGATATTTAAGTTCTGCGCGCCTAAATTAAGTTGTGAATGTACAATCAATGCCTCAACCTGTGACATATAAGGTGAAGGCACACAAACGATGACCTTAGATTTAACATCTGCCATACCTGAAAGAATACCCATAACCAATGTATCCGCCTCTTCTTTTGAGGTATTCATTTTCCAGTTGCCCGCTATGATTACTTGACGCATAATAATTATCTTTTTTTAAAAAAGAGGTAATGTTACGCTATTTGATTGTAAAAATCAATCCTGTTAGAGTCTTAGTGTGAAGATTTCGAGCTAAAATATAAGGCCAAAGAGACCATTAAAATACCCAAAGAAAAATACATTAAATCTAATGCTGAATTAAATAACATTGACAAAGACACCTCAAAAAAAGTCACCACTAAAATCATAAGTATTACTTTAGCAAGTTTAGATTTCAAATCATCCAGTGAATTAATCACCAAAACTTTAGACGACTGGCCGCTTTTTTTAGCCTCATCAATGTCACTAATAAAAAGCTCGTACAAGCCCAATGAGAAAATTAACAAAATAGTTGCTAACAAAAATCCATCAATTGAACCTACTGTATGCGCAACCAATTCAATCCTTAACACCTTTCTAACTTCTGTTGTGGCTGAAATATAATCAAAAGCGTGCATCAATAAAGCAGCCACATCAACTGCAGTGATAACAAATAGTAATAACGACAACAATAACGACGAAATAACAGCCGCAAAAACCATGTGGCGAGAACTCCACAATAATTTTTCAAAATACTTTTCTAAACCACTCATTGATTAACTCCACGTGCATAATATAATATTTTAGTATATCATTACTTAATTTTAATTTAGCTTTTATGTCGCAAATCTGGTCAGAATGTTTAAACACTCTTAGAGACAGTATCCCTCTTTCTCAATATAGTGTATGGATACAGCCCTTAAAAGCATTTGAAAATAACAATACTTTATCTTTATTAGCACCTAATTTTCAAGTGCTTAACTATATCAATAAGAACCTGAAAGCACAAATCAAAAATGCAGTTGCACAACACAACAAAAATCTAAAAATTTTTATCAGTATCGCAACCAATCAAAATTCACAAAACACCCAACAACACACCACGCCTTTATTTGAAGACTACACATTTGATAATTTAGTACTGGGCAATGCCAACCAAATGGCCTATGGCGCAACCAAACAAATTGCTGAAAATATAAAAACCTCGCCCTACAATCCTTTTATTATTTATGGTGGTTCAGGCCTTGGAAAGACGCACTTAATGCAAGCTTCTGGACACTTAGCAAAAGAAAAAAATCCAAATATTAAAATAATCTATGTACCTTTAATGGACTTTGTTAGGAACATTACCTCCAGCCTGAGACACAACACCATTGAGAATATTAAAACTTTTTATCAATCTGCTGATTTATTATTGGTCGATGATGTCCATTTAATTGCAGGCAAAGAAAAATCTCAAGAAGAATTTTTTCATATTTTTAATTTTCTATTCAGTGGTAAAAAGCAAATTATTTTTACCTGTGACCAACCACCTAAAAACATCAAATCGCTAGAAAATCGCTTAAAAACCCGATTTTCCCAAGGTTTAAACCTACATCTAACCCCGCCAGAATTAGAAATGCGCGCTGCTATTTTGCTTAAAAAAGCACAAAATAAAAGAATTAACATCAACTTAACAGAAGATACTGCTTTGTTTATTGCTGGTCATATTTCTTCTAATGTTAGAGACCTTGAAGGTGCACTTCTTAAACTTAAAGCCTTTATTGATTTTTCAAAAATCAATCATGATTTTATCTCTAAAGAAATTATTGAAACAGCTTTAGGTGATTTAATCAAACCCCAAGTTAAAAACATCGACATTAACGATATACAAAAAGAAGTGGCTAAACATTACGCTTTAACTATCTCTGATTTAAGCTCAAAATCCCGTAAACAACACATGGTACTTGCCAGACAAATGGCAATATTTATTTGCCATGAATTGAGCTCTTTATCACTGAGCAAAATTGGAAAACATTTTGGAAATCGAGATCATTCCACTGTTTTACATGCGATTAAAAAAATCAAAAAAAAACACCTAGAGAGTATTGAAATAAAGAATGATTACGAATTAATAAAATTAAAATTAGCTAACTTATAAACATACCCACACCTAACTTATCCAACCAGGTGTTAACAACATTAACAACCTAAACACTTTATAAAATTTATACACATATCCATATTTTTTTACATAAAATACTTAAATGTTATCAACAGACTAAAACTTTATTTTTTAAAGAAAAATAACCATTATTAACATAAGATAACCATACTAATAATAATAATAACTTTTTGATAAAAGGATTTTCTAATGGACACACAACTCACTGTTAAAGAACTACTTGAACCCCTACAAACAGTTATTAGTGTAGTTGAGAAAAAACAAACATTGCCCATCCTTTCTCATGTTCTTATCCAACTTAAAAATAATTTGTTAACTTTAACCACAACAGACATGGAAATTGAGATAAGAGCTTCTCAAGTTATAAAAACCCAAGAAGAAGCTTTTTTTACAATTTATGCAAAAAATTTAATTGATATCATCAAAAAATTATCAGAAGACACTATAATTGAATTTATTATTGAAAGTTCTAAAATTTACATTAAAACTAATAAAAATTCATTTGAGCTTAATACCTTTAATCATCAAGATTTTCCATCATTACCAAAAATAGAAAACAATAATATCATTAAAATTAAACAGCATATTTTAAAAGATTTAATTGAAAACACTAGTTTTTCAATGGGTAACCAAGACATTAGAGCTTACTTAAACGGTTTATACTTTGAGTTTGATAAAAATAGTATCACCGTTGTTGCAACTGATGGTCATCGACTTGCTATTGGCGAAGTGAAACAAGTCAACAACTTATCTAATAAAAAAACAATTATTTTACCAAGAAAAGCGGTACTTGAATTAACCAAACTACTTAATAAAAATAGACACGAAGAAATTACCATCCATTTATCAGATAATTATTTTTATCTTATTAGCAATAATACGACTATTATTAGTCGATTAATTGATGGTAATTTCCCTAACTATTTACAAGTATTACCCACAAATTTTAACAACACCATTATTATTGACCGCTTAGCTTTTTTAAATTCACTACAGCAAGCCTCAATTTTTGTTGAAGAACGAACTAAAGGTGTTAAATTAATATTTAAGGATTCACAACTACACATTTTTTCACATTCTGAAAGAGGGCAAGCCAAAACACAAATCAGCACTAAAAATTTTGATAAAGAAATTGAAATTGCATTTAACATTCACTACTTGATTTCAATTTTAGAAAAATTACACACCAACGAAATTAATATGGTGGTATCTGGTGAAGAAAACCAATCTTGTTTACTAAGTAGTATGAATGACGACATTTATCAATATGTTGTTATGCCTATGCGTATTTAGTATTATTAATAAATTGTTTATTAATAATACTAAATAACTAATCAAAGTTATTAAAGAGTTAATCAATGTAGATAATAATAATAGCAACGATTGAAAAACACCAGTGAACTAACGAAAATACTACCCATCCAAATTATAACCCCTCATAAAGCTAGTTTTGAATTAAACAAAGGAAAAAAATAAAATAATATTACACTATTTAAACACCTTAGATGTGCAAAATTTTATGACCAATATTAATCATAATTTACCTTTGATTAAAGATGATAGTACAAATATTTTTTTCATATTAACAAAGGTGTTATCATTCTTTCATTATTTTATAATAATTATTGCTATATCCCTTTAAATATAACAACATAAACAACAATCACAACCGTAAATAAATAGGATTTATCTGTTTGCGTGGTATAATCATTGTATTTATTTACAATGATTATGTCTAAAAAACAATCACAAGAATATCAAGCCTCTAGTATTAAAGTTTTAAAAGGCTTAGATGCGGTTCGAAAGCGTCCTGGTATGTACATTGGTGATACCGATGATGGCACTGGATTGCATCACATGGTGTTTGAAGTTGTTGATAATGCTATTGACGAAGCTTTAGCTGGATATTGTTCAAAAATTAACATAACCATTCACGAAGATCAATCAGTTTCTGTTAGTGATGATGGTCGTGGTATTCCTGTTGATATTCATCCTGAAGAGAAAATATCTGCAGCGGAAGTGATTATGACCATGCTCCATGCAGGGGGTAAATTTGACGATAATTCTTATAAAGTATCAGGTGGATTACATGGTGTGGGCATTTCTGTTGTTAATGCACTAAGTGAATGGGTTGAATTAACTGTGTATCGTAGTGGTAAAACTCATTTTCAACATTATGATATTGGTGTACCTGATGAACCAATGAAAGTGATTGGAAAATCAGATAAAACAGGTACAATCATTCACTTCAAACCCAGTGTTACTGTTTTTGCAATTACTGAATTTAAATATAATATTTTAGCAAATCGTGTTCGTGAATTATCGTTCTTAAACTCAGGTGTTCATATTGAAATTGAAGAATTATCAACAAACAAGAAAGATATTTTTAAATATAAAGGTGGTATTAAAGCATTCGTAGAGCATCTTAATAAAGCAAAAAATCCAATTCATAATAATATTATTACAATCAATGCGCAGCGTAATGATATTAAAATCGATGTTGCATTGCAATGGTCTGATTCTTATCAGGAAAGTATTTATTGTTTCACAAACAACATACCACAAAGAGATGGTGGTGCTCACTTAGCTGGTTTTAGAGGGGCATTAACCAGAACACTTAATAATTATATTGATAATTCTAGCATTGCTAAAAAAGAAAAAGCTTCAATTACAGGTGAGGATACTCGTGAAGGCCTAACAGCGATTGTTAGTATTAAAGTATCTGATCCAAAATTTTCATCACAAACTAAAGATAAATTAGTATCAAGTGAAGTGAGAGCCCCTCTTGAATCAGCACTAAGTGAAAAACTGGATGATTATTTATTAGAAAACCCAACAGAAGCAAAAATTATTATTGGGAAAATTTTAGACGCCTCACATGCACGTAATATAGCTCGGAAAGCAAAAGAAATGAGCCGTCGTAAAGGGGTGCTTGATATCGCTGATTTGCCGGGAAAATTGAGTGATTGCCAAACAAAAGATCCTGCTGAGAGTGAAATTTTCCTAGTTGAGGGTGATTCTGCAGGTGGCTCTGCCAAACAAGGTCGTAATCGTCGTACGCAAGCTATTTTACCCCTTAAAGGAAAAATCTTAAATGTTGAGAAAGCATGCTTCGAAAAAATGCTATCTTCAGTAGAAGTGGGCACTTTAATTACCGCACTAGGTTGTGGTATTGGCAAAGAAGAGTACGATATTACCAAATTACGTTATCATAAAATTGTGATTATGACAGATGCAGATGTAGATGGTGCACACATTCGTACTCTATTGTTAACCTTTTTTTATCGTTATTTGCCAGAATTAATTATAAATGGATATTTATACATTGCACAACCGCCTTTATATAAAATAAAAAAAGGAAAACAAGAACGTTATTTAAAAGATAATCAAGAATTAAACGATTATTTATTACAAGAAGCGGTTAATGATGCGTATTTCTTTATATCAAAAGAAGCGCCTGCTATCTCAGGTGTGGCATTAGAATCTTTGGTGAAAGAATATTATAAAATAAATACCATTATTGATAAATTATCTAAACGCTATAATTTAACTTTGCTCAAAGCAATTGCGAGTTTAACACCTATTGATGATTTAATTAACCAAGAAAATATGAACACTTGGTGTATAAATTTAACTGAAAAATTAAATCAGGCTGTAACACTAACACAAAAACATACGGTTACTTTTAACGCTGATTCTAATGAAGTTGAATATACATTATGCGTATATGGAGTTGATACTGATCATATCATACTAAATGCAGTATTCTTTAATTCTCTTGAATATCAAACTATTAAAAAATTTTCTCAGAAAATTGAAAGTGTAATTACTCAAGAATCTTATGTTGAAAAGAAAGCCAAACAAGTTAAAGTTGATTGCTTTAGTCATGTGGTTGATTTTTTAATTGAAGATGCTAAAAAAGGTCAAAGTTTCCAAAGATACAAGGGTTTAGGTGAAATGAACCCTGAACAACTTTGGGAAACTACCATGGATCCTGAACAAAGAACCCTACTTAAAGTTAAGATTGAGGATACCATTGTTGCTGATGAAGTTTTCTCCACCCTAATGGGTGATGAAGTCGAACCTAGAAGAAACTTTATTGAGGACAATGCTCTGTCGGTTGATAACTTAGATTTTTAATAAAAACTAATATAAATAAGGAGATAAGTATGTCAAATAAACATCCAGTTATTGTAGTGACAGGCTCATCAGGCGCTGGAACAACCTTTGTTAAACGTGCTTTTGAGCATATTTTTAGAAAAGAAAATATTAATCCTTTAATTGTTGAAGGGGATAGTTTTCACAAATATGATCGTACCTCAATGAAAGCAAATGTTAAAAAACAAGAGGATTTAGGCAATAATTTCTTTTCTCATTTTGGCCCTGATGCTAATTTATTTGACAAAATTGAACAAACTTTCAAAGATTATAGCGAAACAGGTAAATGTGATCGTCGTTATTATTTACACTCTGAGAAAGAGGCCGCTGAACACAACCAACGTCTAAACACCGATTTAAACCCAGGCGAGTTTACCCTTTGGGAAGAAGTAGGTGGTGGTACAGATTTATTATTTTATGAAGGTTTGCATGGCACAGTAGTTACAGGCGATATAAATATGGCACAATATAGTGACTTAAAAATTGGCGTTGTTCCCAGTGTTAATCTTGAATGGATTCAAAAAATTCATCGTGATAATTCAGAAAGAGGTTATTCAGCAGAAGAAACAGTCGATACTATTTTGCGTAGAATGCCAGATTATATTAACTATATAACACCACAATTTTCACAAACAGATATTAATTTCCAACGTGTGGCAACAGTAGATACTTCCAACCCTTTTATTGCTCGAGATATTCCAACACCAGATGAAAGTTTTGTAGTGATTCGTTTTAATGATTTAGACAAAACACCTGTTGATTTTATGTACTTATGCAATATGATTAATGGCTCGTTTATGTCCAGACGTAATACTATCGTTGTTCCAGGTGGAAAAATGAGCTTAACAATGGAAATTATTCTTTATCCAATTATTAAAAAAATGATTGAAAATAAGTAAAATGAAAGTAACAAGCAATCCCTTTAAAGCCCAGTTTTTTATTTATTGGTATTATGAGTAATTGCCGTTAGTGGTATATAATTGGTTTCGGTATTTTAAAGTTTTTTTAGTAATGATATCTAAGTTGTACTTTTAATATTTTCTTACTCTTTATTTTTCTAATAAAAATAATCTTCCAAAGTATTTAAGGAGAAATTGTGCAATAGATTCAAGAAATCTACTTGCATTAGAACAGGGTATTTCAAATTCTGAAAAAATTATAACAGAATAATGTCACTTCTTAAGTTCTACTTTAGATTCTTTTATAAGTGTGTGTAGACTAAGAATTGGAGTAATTTGTTATACTACCTCTTATAATCCTTTACCAAAACTATAAAAAAGTATATTTTTTATACTAAAAAGGCTTATTTGACAACAATATTAACCAATTTATTCGGTATAATGATCACTTTGACGATAGCTTTTCCTTTGGTGAATTTGGTAATATTTTCATTCGCTAATGCTTGTAGTTTAACTTGTGTTTTATCAGCATCAGTGTTGAGTATTAACTTAGCACGTAGTTTACCATTTACTTGAACGATAATTTTCACTTCGTCTTGAGCTAGTGCTGATTCATCAATATTTGGCCATGGTTCGTTGATAA
Source organism: Candidatus Ruthia endofausta (assembly GCF_013342985.1). Taxonomy (NCBI): domain Bacteria; kingdom Pseudomonadati; phylum Pseudomonadota; class Gammaproteobacteria; family Pseudothioglobaceae (SeqCode); genus Candidatus Ruthturnera; species Candidatus Ruthia endofausta. The sequence continues at coordinate 1,001,478 of NZ_CP054490.1, forward strand.
TCGCCTTTGTATTGCCTAGTTTTTGCCACAAGTGATGGCATAGGTGCGGTGAAATTGGGCTTAGGGTTTTAAGTAAGATATGGATAGATTCTTGGCGGACTGCCATAGAGGTTTCGCTGATATCATCAAATTTAGACAAGGTATTGCACAGTTCCATAAGTGCGGAAATAACAGTATTAAATAAATGCCTGCGACTTATATCATCGGTAATTTTGCTAAGTGTTTTATAGGTCTTAAGGCGGATGTCTTTTTGGGTTTTACTAAGATTGTCTAAAGTGCCAATGGCGTGATTTTCATGGTCTTGGATAAAGCCTTTAACTAGGCGATAAACTTTGTTAATAAAGCGGTATGCGCCTTCTAGACCTGAATCACTCCATTCTAGATCTTGGGTTGGTGGTGCGGCAAATAAGATGAATAGGCGCACTGTATCAGCGCCATATTTTTCAATCATTTGTGTAGGGTCAACGGTATTGCCTTTGGATTTACTCATCTTAGCACCATCTTTAAGCACCATACCTTGGGTGAGTAAGTTTTTAAACGGCTCGTCGTTTTTAATAAAACCCTCATCACGCAATAATTTATTAAAAAATCTAGCATAAAGCAAGTGCAAAATTGCATGTTCAATACCGCCAATATATTGGTCTACACCGCCATTGGCTAGCCAATAATTGGCGCGCTTGTCTAGCATTTTATCGTTATTATCTTTGCAAGTGTAGCGGGCAAAATACCAAGATGATTCAAAGAAAGTGTCGAAAGTGTCAGTTTCTCGCTTTGCTGCCTCGCCACATTTCGGACAAGTTGTTTGATAAAATTTAGGTATTTTTTTAATCGGCAAGCCAATACCATCAAAACTCACTTCCTTAGGTAAAACAACGGGTAAGTCGGCTTCAGGTACTGCCACTGCTCCGCAACCTGGACAGTTGATGATGGGGATTGGGCAGCCCCAGTAGCGTTGGCGTGATATACTCCAATCACGCAAACGGTAGTTGATTTTTTTTCTGCCTAAGTTTTTGTCTGTTAAGGTCTTGGCAATGCTGTTAAAGGCTTGCTCGAAGTTCATGCCGTTAAATTCACCTGAGTTAAACAACACTCCTTTGTTAATCATGGCGTTTTCATCAATATTTGCGTTTTCATTAATGACTTGTTTGATAGTAATACCGTATTTTTTGGCAAATTCATAATCCCGTTCATCATGTGCAGGTACACTCATGATTACACCTGTACCGTAGTCCATTAAGACAAAATTAGCAATCCAAATAGGTACATCCTCATTTGTCATTGGGTGTGTGCATTTTAGCCCAGAATTAATACCCTTTTTTTCCATGGTTTCCATTGCCGCTTCGGTGGTTTTTAGGATTTTGCACTCGTCAATAACGGCTTGTACCTGTGGGTTATTTCTGCCCGCCTCAAGCGCAAGAGGATGTTCACTGGCGATGGCTAGATAGGTAACACCCATGAGTGTGTCTGGACGAGTAGTGTAAACTCTAAGAGAATCGGCATTACGTCTAGGAAAATCAACCTCTAGACCAATAGATCTACCAATCCAATTTTTTTGCATGGTTTTGACGGCATCTGGCCAGCCATTAAGTTTATCTAAATCATTGAGCAATTCATCGGCATAATTAGTGATACGCATAAACCATTGTGAGATTTCTTTTTTCTCAATCAGGGCATTAGAGCGCCATCCACGCCCATCAATCACTTGTTCATTTGCCAACACGGTTTGATCAACAGGATCCCAATTAACAATGGCATTTTTCTTATATACCAAGCCTTTTTCAAACAACCTAATGAATAGCCATTGTTCCCAACGATAATATTTTGGGTGGCAAGTAGCAATTTCGCGCGACCAATCATAACCAAAACCTAGTTGGCTTAATTGGGCTCTCATATAATCGATATTTTTATAGGTCCACTTGGCTGGCGGGACTTTGTTCTTCAATGCGGCGTTTTCAGCTGGTAAGCCGAACCCATCCCAGCCAATCGGTTGCATGACATTTTTGCCCTGCATTTTTTGATAGCGTGAAATCACATCGCCAATACTATAATTACGTACATGTCCCATGTGTAAACGCCCAGACGGATAGGGGAACATACTCAAGCAGTAATATTTTTCTTTTGAAGTGTCTTCGCTGACTTCAAAAGATTTGTTTTCTTGCCAATATTTTTGCGCTTGCGCCTCAATTTGTTGAGCATTATATTCTGAATTCATAAGGTATTTTTGTTGGTGTTAGTGTCACAGGTTGATATAGCAGAATTAAGCTCTAATGTGCCCACTAAATCACCAATACTATCCAAATTATTTTCATTTAAATATTCACTAATACCATCGTTGATTTTATGACACACTAATGGGTCATAAAACAGTGCTGTACCTATACCAACAGTGGCTGCACCTGCGATAATGAATTCTATTGCATCATTAGCAGTGGTAATACCACCTTGACCAATAATGGGTACATTGTGACGTTTGCTGATTTGATAAACTTGATGTACTTTTAACAGAGCGATTGGTTTAATAGCAGAGCCAGATAGACCACCTTGATTGTTACCAATGATTGGTTTTTTAGTTTTAGTATCAATGGACATACCCATAAGTGTGTTAATCACTGACAAACTGTCAGTACCTGCATCAATGCAGCGCTGGGCGCTAAAAGCAATGTCAGTTTGGTTGGGTGATAATTTAGTGATGATAGGTTTAGTGGTATTTTTTCGGCAAATTTCTACGACTCGATAAGACATATCTGGGTCATTGCCAAAAGCCACGCCACCTTCTTTAACATTTGGACAAGAGATGTTAATTTCAATTGCGTCAATATCTGTATTGTCAAAGCGTTTGGCAATTTCGCCATATTCTTCAACGGATAAGCCAGAAATATTAATGATAAAATAAGTTTCGGCTTTATCCAATTTTGGTAGGATATTGTTAATTACCACATCAGTGCCAGGATTTTGCAATCCAATGGCATTAATCATACCACTAGGTGTTTCACATATTCGATGAGGGACATTACCTAAACATGGCTCTAGGGTTGTGCCTTTAAGACAAACTGCGCCCACATCAGCGTTAGAAAATCCATCAATACGTGTATATTCCTCACCAAAGCCAACACAGCCTGATAAAAGAACAATGGGTGAGTTTAGCGAAAGCCCGCAGAATTGAGTCTTTAAGTTATTATGCATGGGTGGTATTATACATTTTTACTGTTAAAATTATTATTCATGAAAGGATTATTCATTAGTGGTAGTGACACCAATGTTGGTAAAACATTTATTGCTCAGCATTTGATTAGGTTATTATCAAGCACTCTCAAGGTGAGTGTTAGAAAACCAGTTGAAAGTGACTGTGAAAATCAAAATGGACAGCTGATACCAAAAGATGCCTTATTATTATCCAAGGCTTGCAATATTAATGAACCAATTGACAAAGTATGCCGATATAAATTTGAGGCGTGTAGTAGTGCGCAGATGGCAAGCCAAGCCTTAGGGTTAAAACTTACCCTAGATGATTTGGTTGATGCTTGTATGGTAGATGAGTTTGTTGTTGTTGAAGGGGCGGGCGGGTTGCTTTCTCCAATAGCAATACAAGCATTAAACAGTGATTTAATTCAAGTGCTTGATATGCCCGTAGTGCTGGTGGTTAAAGATGAACTAGGTGCGGTCAATCAGGCGTTGCTTAGTATTAACGCGGCTCAGCGTTATGGGCTTAATATAAGCATGTTGGTGTTGAATCAAATTCAACCTAATTTGTTAAAAAATGCACAAGAAATTGCTCAGTATACGGACATTAATATCAATGTGTTTAATCAAGATGATTTAGCAGCGTTTGAAAGCCAAGTTGAGAAAATTCTATTAGTGATTTAATTAAGCAGCGTTAAGTTTGGTTTTTTTTCGGTTTTTTTAGTTTCAGTTTTAAAGAGCGTGCCTTCGCCATTTTCACCCGCATAAATGCTAGAAACCGCATTGATAGGCACAAAGATATCAACTAATTTATTAGAAAACCTTGCTTTAAAACTAAGACTGTTATTATTAATCACTAAGTCATGGGTTGTGTTGCTGGCAATATTTAGAACAATTTTGTTCTGTTGAATGAATTGCTTTGGTACAACTACGCCTGAATAAGTGCAATCGACCAATATGTGAGGGGTTAGCTCAGCATCTTCCATCCATGCGTGATAGGCTCTGATTAAGTAAGGTACTACAGAAGGCACAACCCATTGTTCCATTGTTTTTTAGTTATATTCTTTTTCGCAATCGGTTAGGCTTGCTTTAAAGCTGTCTCTAGCAGAAAGTCTATTTGCATAATCTGTAACGGCTTTTCCTGGTACACCTAACTCAATGTCAAGCTTTTTTAAACGCCATAATAAAGCGCCTAGGCAGGCATCAACAATGGTCATGTCGTCGCTTTTAAAGAAAGGTTTATAAGCAAACAAAGGCACTAATTCAATCAGATTACTTTTTAGGATTTTGCGCGCCTCATTAGCACCTTTCTTGTTGCCTGATTCAATGGTATTTACCAATTCAAACCAACAACCAGGTGCTCTGGTAAATCTAAAGATAAGTAATCTTTTCTCCGATTTTTCAATCGGGTCCACAGGTAATAATGGCGGGAACGGGAAACGTTCATCAAGGTATTCCATCACCACCGAAAGGTCGTATAAAACAATCCCTCTATCAAATAAAGTAGGTAATGACTGACACGGGTTAAGCTCTAGAATTTCTTCAGGAATTTCCTCAAGTTTCAAATTTAACACCTCTCTTTCAATATTTTTCTCAGCCATGATGAAGCGCACTGCATGGGATTCCATCTCTTGTGGTGAAGAATAAAGAGTTGTTGAAGCAGGGTTAGGTTTTGTTAACATAATAATTACCTTTAAAAATAATAATAACAGCGTTTTTAAAAACGCTGTTATGTAGAGTGAACTTTACTTGTATTAGAAATTAATCCTTAGCACGCCATTTTCCGTATTTAACATCTTTCCAATATTCTTTTTTCAGTAAATAGGCAAAAATGAATAAGACAAACAAAAAGCCCAATACTTTAATACCAAGGTCAAATCGTACCAGCTTAGCTGGCTCACCAACATAGTCTAGAAAGTTGGTAATATCTCTAATATCTTGGTTAAATTCTTTGCTGGATTTGTCTTGTTTTAACTGCCATAGAACATCTGGCATGGAGGCGTTTTCTAGTACATGATTGTTTACACCAAATACACGTGAATCGTCTTTATAAAACCCACGTAAGTAAGTGTATATCCAATCTGTGCCTTTTGAGCGCGACACCAAAGATAGGTCTGGATTGTTGCCAAACCATTGTTCAGCATCAGAAACAGACATGGCTGAAGTGATTAATGAACCTACTTTTTCATCGGTAAATATTAGATTTTTTTCCACCTCTTTATCAGTGGCTTTTATTAAATTTTCTTCAATTTCTTCTTTAGAAATTTTTGCAAAAAAACTTTTAGCCTGCTCAAGACTAGTGATTTCATTATCAAATGCCTTTGAAAGAGCTGTAAGGTCGTTATGTTCTAGCGATTGATTATTTAGCACAGCTACTTTTGCTTTCTCATAAGTAGCAATGACATCATCTAAGAATAAGTCCTTTCCAATGCGATTGTAGCGCATAAATTGGATTGAATGACAGCCAGAACAATAATTCATAAATAATTTTGCACCTCTTTGCAATGATTTTTTATCATTAATGTCAGTATTAGCATGGTCTAGATGAACCTCAGTTGATGCAAAGACATTAAGAGAGAAAGTTAAAATTGCGACTGTTATTAGTGTTTCGTGTAATTGTTTTTTCATCATTTATCCCGTTACTCTTGTTGGCACTGGTTTGGTTTTTCCAATGGAAGTAAACCAAGGCATTAAGATAAAGAACCCAAAATAAGTAACTGTAAATACTCTTGCTAATAGCGCATTAATTGGTGTTACTGGCTGCATACCTAAGTAGCCAAGCACAACAAAACTGATAACAAAAACCCCTAGGGCAACTTTATAAGGCCATGAACGATGGCGGATTGATTTCACGCTAGATCTGTCCAACCATGGTAGTGCAATTAAAATTAATAGTGCTGCAAACATACCAACAACGCCTGGGAATTGTGAACCAAACATAGGTGGAATGGCTCTTAATACTGAATAAAAAGGCGTTAAGTACCAAAGTGGTGCAATATGACTAGGTGTTTTAAGTGGATTTGCTTCAACAAAGTTGGCATTTTCTAAGAAATAACCATTCATTGCTGGGGCGAAGAATACAAAAACTGAGAAAATCATTAAAAATACCACTACGCCCACAATATCCTTAACACTGTAATATGGATGAAATGGAATGCCATCTTTAGGAATACCATTTTTATCTTTATTTTGCTTGATTTCTATCCCGTCTGGATTGTTTGAGCCCACTGTGTGTAATGCCACAATGTGCAAAAACACCAAAATAACTAAAATCAACGGTAAAGCAATCACGTGTAATGAAAAGAAACGATTTAGAGCAGGATCGCCAACTGCATAGTCACCTAAAATGAAGGTTAGGATATCTGGACCAAATACAGGCACTGAACCAAATAGTGAGATAATAACTTGTGCGCCCCAATATGACATTTGCCCCCACGGTAATACGTAGCCCATAAAAGCTTCTGCCATTAATGCAATATATAGTACCATGCCTAAAATCCAAATCAACTCACGCGGTGTTTTGTATGAGCCATAAAGCAAACCACGATACATGTGCAAATAAATAACAATGAAAAAAGCAGAGGCACCTGTTGAGTGTAGATAGCGAATGAGCCAACCCCAGTCAACATCACGCATAATGTATTCAACTGAGGCAAAGGCATGCGCTGCATCAGGTTTAAAGTGCATGGTTAAGAAAATGCCGGTTATAATTTGCATGACCAATACCAACATGGCTAATGAGCCAAAAAAATACCAGAAATTAAAATTTCTAGGGGTGTAATATTCTGCTAAATGTTCGTTCCAAACTTTGGTTAGTGGAAATCTTTGATCAATCCAGTTTTTGTTATTATCCATCCTATTCTCCTGATTATGCTTTTGGATCAATGCCAATTCGAATAAGATAATCGGCGATAAAATGATAAGGCGGAATGACCAAGTTTGTTGGTGCTGGAACGCCCGCATAAACTCTGCCTGCTAAGTCAAACTTAGAGCCATGGCAAGGACAATAAAAACCACCTTTCCATGAGGCTCCACCAAGATCGGCAGCGCCCAGTTCAGGTCGATAAGTTGGCGAGCAACCTAGGTGAGTGCAAACACCAACAATAACGGCAACATCAGGATTGATTGAGCGATAAAGATTTTTAGCGTATTCTGGTTGTTGAGAGAGCTCATTGCTACCAGGGTCGGTTAAGACGCTGTCCAACGTGCTTAAATTTTCAATGGTTGTTTTGTCACGCTTAAAAATCCAAACGGGCTTTTTCCGCCACAGAACCCTAACCAACTGCCCATTGTCTAACTTGCTAATATCAACGTCAACTGGTGCGCCAGCTGCTTTTACTCTTGCTGAAGGCATCCATGATGATAAAAATGGCACCAAGACAAAACCAACACCTACTGCACCAACTACGCTTGTAGCGCCTGTTAAAAAGTGCCTTTTCTTCAAGTCTATTTCTTGTTCTGACATAAGAGTTACAATCCTTTATTTTGAATGTTCGCAAATAAAATCTAATTTTAAACCCTAATCATTATAATGTATATTAGCTTTATGTAATAGATAATTGTTATGAGTGTTATTTGTTGATATTAATTTTGATTTCTACGTGTATTACAGACTCAAGCGCTGGTATTTGTGTCAAAAGTTCTAGCAATATCACTAATTGCTTTTGAGCTCTAAAAGCAATAGCTTGATTATGGGTTATTAATGTTGCTGTATTGTCTTTAATTAAGCACAATTCAAGTGATTTTAGTGTGCTTGGTAAAAGCTTAGCAAGCTCAATGTTAATTTTGTTATAGGCCTTTGCTTGGGCAAATAGTTGCCCAAGTTGACCATTGGGCACAAAACTTGCAAGATTTGTTAGGGTTTTATACTGACACATTTATATATCTATGAGAAAATAGGTTTTTTAAATTAATTTAAAAATATTCTATTATGAGTATTATAAATAAAGTTTTATCAAAAATTGTTGGCTCTAGAAACGATCGACTCATCAAAGTATTATACAAAACTGTTGGTCAAATTACTGAATTAGAACCAAACATGCAAGCATTTAGTGATGAGCAACTTAAGTCCAAAACTCAAGAATTTAAAGACAGAATTAACAATCAAGAAGCTCTAGATTCAATCCTTGTTGAGGCATTTGCCGTGATTCGTGAAGCATCAACACGAGTGCTAGGCCTTAGGCACCATGATGTGCAACTCATTGGTGGCATGGTGCTTAATGATGACAACATTGCAGAGATGGGCACAGGCGAGGGCAAGACTTTGGTGGCAACTTTGCCTGCCTATCTTAATGCACTTAGTGGCAAAGGCGTACATATAGTCACTGTGAATGATTACTTGGCGACTCGTGATGCACAGTGGATGGGTAAAGTGTTTGATTTTTTAGGCATGAGTGTGGGTATTATTACCTCAAACATGGCACATGAAGACAAACAAGCCGCCTATTTGTGTGATATTGCTTATGCAACTAATAATGAGCTGGGCTTTGATTATCTTCGTGACAATATGGTATTTACTTCTGAGCAAAAAGTACAACGCGTGCTTAATTTTGCCATTGTGGATGAGGTGGATTCGATTTTAATTGACGAGGCTAGAACGCCTTTGATTATTTCTGGCCTGGCAGGTGATTATACACAGATTTATCAGGCCATTAACCACATGATTCCTAATTTTACCAAGCAAACAGAAAGTGGCGAAGGCAAGGAAGTGGTTATTGAAGTGGTAGGTGATTACACCGTTGATGAAAAGCACAAGCAGGTGTTTTTGACTGATGATGGCCATGGCAAAGCTGAGGATTTGTTGATTGATGCTGGCGCCTTGCCAGAGAGTGCTAGTCTTTATGATGCGAGTAATATTTTATTAATGCAACATATTAACTCAGCATTACGTGCACATATTTTATTCCAAAAAGATGTGGACTATGTTGTGCAAGATGATGAAGTTGTGATTGTTGATGAATTTACTGGTAGGACTATGCCAGGTCGTCGTTGGTCAGAAGGGCTGCATCAGGCTATTGAAGCCAAAGAAGGGGTGAGCATTAAAAAGGAAAACCAAACGCTCGCCTCAATTACTTTTCAAAACTATTTTAGGCTTTATACAACGCTTTCAGGCATGACAGGTAGTGCTGATACTGAAGCAGTAGAATTTCAAGATATTTACGGGTTGGAAACTGTGGTTGTTCCACCTAACAAGCCGTCTGCACGTGTAGATAAACCAGACCAAATTTATCTAACAACTCAAGAAAAATTTGAAGCTATTGCGCTTGATGTTGCCGATTGTCAGCAAACTGGACAGCCAGTTTTGGTAGGTACTAGTAGTATTGAAAATTCAGAACTAATTTCTGCCCTATTAGAAAAAAATAATATCAAGCACGAAGTTCTAAACGCCAAACAGCACGAACGAGAGGCTATTATTATTGCCAATGCTGGCAGTATTGGCGCAGTGACCATTGCGACTAATATGGCAGGTCGAGGTACGGATATTGTACTCGGTGGAAAATTGCCTGAAGAGGCAACGGATAAACAAAAAGTTGATTGGCAAATTCAGCACGACGACGTTATTAAAGCAGGAGGTTTGCATATTGTGGGCACAGAGCGTAATGAGTCACGTCGGGTAGATAATCAATTACGTGGTCGTGCTGCGCGTCAAGGTGATGTGGGTTCAACGCGTTTTTATTTGTCGTTAGAAGATAATTTAATGCGTATTTTTGCCAGCAAAAAAATGGCATCTATGATGCAAAGATTGGGCATGGAAAAAGGCGAGGCAATTGAGCACAAAATGGTCAATCGAGCCATTGAAAATGCCCAAAAAAAGGTAGAAGGCATGAACTATGACGCACGTAAACACCTTTTAGAATATGATGATGTTGCTAATGGCCAAAGAAAAGTCATCTATCAGTTGCGTGATGATTTGATGAGTGTCAATGATGTTCAAGACCGCTTTATCAGAATTAGAGAGAAAGTCATTGAGCAGCTTTTTGCAGACTATATTTCAGTCGAATTGATGGAAGAAGATTGGGATGTTGAAGGCTTTCATAATGCGTTAAAAGCCGATTATTCAGCCGATTTTCCATTACAACAATGGCTTGATGAAGGTGTTGATATTGATGAATTACAATCAAGAATTATTCAAGGGCTTAGTACCATTTGTAATCACAAAGAAGAAATGGTTGGCACTGAGCCTATGCGTGAATTTGAAAAAGCAGTCATGTTGCAAACCCTTGACCACTATTGGAAAGAGCATTTGGCAGCTATGGATTATTTACGTCAAAGTGTTAATCTGCGTGGCTATGCGCAAAAAAATCCAACACAAGAATATAAGCGAGAATCGTTTACTATGTTTACCTCGCTGTTAGACACTATTAATATTGAAATTGTTAAATCTCTATCAAGTGTCATCATTAATGAAAATACCAATGCCTCAGATGTTGAACAGCAAAACAACGAGAGTGCACAGGCTCAGCATGAAAAAGTTGGAACATTGGGTGTTGATGATGTCGAAATAAAAGCCGTCCAACAAAACACATATCAAAGAGAAGAAAAAAAAGTAGGACGAAACGACCCCTGTCCTTGTGGCTCAGGTAAAAAATATAAAAAATGTCATGGCTAACTATATTGGCTTAATGTCAGGCACCAGTCTTGATGGTGTTGATGGCGTTATTATCAATGAAACGGGCAGGAAAATAATAACTCAAGCTTATCTGCCGTACCCTGAAAAACTAAAACAAAGCCTATTAGAACTTACCCAAAGTTTAAAAACCTCATTAGAAAATCTGGCTAATATTGACATTCAAATAGCGAGTTGCTTTTCTGATACAGTGCATTTATTATTGCAACAAGGAGGGTTTGAGGCAAAGGGTATCAAAGCAATCGGCTCACACGGACAAAGCGTTTTCCACCAAGGTGGCAAGTACTCAATGCAAATTGGACACGGTGCATTGATTGCTGAGAAAACGAGCATTACCACAGTGGCTGATTTTCGTATGCAAGACGTGGCTGCTGGTGGTCAAGGTGCACCACTCACACCACTTTATCATCAGCATATGCTTAACGGCAAAGATGGTGTGATTATCAATTTAGGTGGTATTGCTAATATTACCCACAGTTTTAATGGTGAAGTAATTGGATTTGATACAGGTCCTGCTAATACGTTATTAGATCATTGGATAAAAAAGAACAAGAACTTAGATTATGATCGAGACGGAATTTGGTCGCGTTCTGGATTGGTGAGTCAAGCCTTATTAAACTCAATGCTTTCAGATGATTATTTCCATAAAGACTACCCTAAAAGCACAGGCCCAGAATATTTTAATTTAGACTGGCTGTCGCAACATTTAAATGGCACTGAGCCACCTGAAGATGTGCAAAGAACGCTAATAGAGCTCACAGCGATAAGCATTTCTGAAAATATTCCCTCAGGGGCAGATGTGTATTTTTGTGGTGGTGGTGTACACAATTTATTTTTATTTGAGCGTTTGTCTTATCAAAACCCTGATAGCAAAGTTACATTAACCAATGATTTGGGCGTATTTGTGGATTATGTAGAAGCTGCTGCATTTGGTTTTTTTGCCCAACGAACTTTAGAAGGTTTACCGTCAAATTTACCGTCGGTGACAGGCGCTAAGAGTGAAAGGGTATTAGGAGCAATTTATGCAATTTAAAATGATTCAGCCAGACGACTGTCATTTACACGTGCGCTCAGGCGCAGCATTAAAATCAATTATTGGCATGACGGTGGCGCAAATGGGCAGAGCGATTATTATGCCTAATTTAAACTCGCCTGTGACTAATGCTACTCAGGCGCGTATTTATAAAGAAGAAATCTTATCTGTTTTGCCAAAAGGCAGTAAATTTAACCCGTTGATGGTCTTATATTTAACGGATAACACCACGTCTAAAGACATTCAAGAAGCGATTGATAGTGGCGTTGTAGCAGCCAAGTTGTACCCTGTAGGGGTAACGACCAATTCAGATGGTGGCGTGACCAATATTACTAAACTTTACCCAACACTAGAGAGTATGCAAAAACTAGGCATGCTACTTTTGATGCACGGCGAAGTAACACGTAATGAGGTGGATATTTTCGACCGTGAGGCGGTGTTTATTGATGAGGTGCTGAACCAAGTGGTGAATAATTTTCCTGAGTTGAAAATCGTGTTTGAACACATTACCACTAAAGATGCCGTTGATTTTGTTTTAACAAGTCATCATAAAATAGCAGCAACCATTACACCACACCATCTCTTAGCCAATAGGAACGATATGTTAGTGGGTGGTATTAAGCCACATTATTTTTGCTTGCCAGTTTTAAAGCGCAAGAATCCACACCAATTAGCATTATTATACGCTGCAACCAGTGGTAATACTAAATTTTTCTTAGGTACAGATTCTGCGCCACATGCTAAGACGGATAAAGAATCTGCCTGTGGTTGTGCTGGTATTTTTACCGCACATTGCGCCATTGAACTTTATGCGACGGCTTTTGAACGTCAAAATGCATTAGATAAGTTAGAAGGGTTTGCCTCAAAATTCGGTGCAGATTTTTATAACTTGCCTCATAATACACAGACCATTACACTCAAAAAGCAAGATTGGGTTGTACCAGCAAGCTATCCTTTTGCGCATAGTGATATTGTGCCATTTATGGCAACCAAAACACTTGGCTGGAAACTTATTTAAAGTAAAACTAAGAGCAACAACTTCCTTTTAACACTCTTTATCTTTTCTGGCTTTTCCGGGTCGTAAATAATGCCAGCGCCAGACAGGCCAACAGCCATTAGTGGATTGTTCTTATGTGTTTTCATTAAGTTGGCGATTCCATCGTGCAATTATACTGTTATCTTAAATAGTGCGAACATAATATTTAAAGAGTAGTTTAGCATCTTTAACATCTAATTTTATTTGTTGTTTTAATGCTGGAAAAGAGTCGAATTTTTGTTCATCACGAATCTTGTATTTGAATATAACTTTGGCATTTTCGCCATAAACTTGGCTGTTAAAATCAAATAAAAAGACTTCTAATAAGATTGTTTCATCCTTAATTATGGGGCGTTTTCCGAGATTGCACACACCGTTGTAAATCTTGTTATTTAATTCTACATTAACTGAAAACACGCCTAATAGTGGGCTAATTTTTCTTTTAATGGGAATATTGATTGTGGGAAAGCCGATGGTTTTGCCTTGTTTTTGACCGTGAATGATTTTGCCTGAGATTGAAAATTCTCGTCCTAATAGCTGACTTGCTAAGTCAAAATTACCTTCTTTAAGTGATTGTCTGATTTTTGAGCTGCTGACTCTGTCAAAGTTGTGAAACACAGTAGGTGTTTTTTTTACCTCAAAATCAAAGGTTTGTAGTAAAGAAAAATCACCTGTTCGATTGGCGCCAAAACGAAAATCATCGCCAACTAGACAGTGCTTAACATTGAGTTTATCTAGCAATATCTGCTGAATAAAGGCATCAGCGGAGAGTTGTGAGAATGGCGTATTAAAGTTAATTAGCAAGTGTTCGTCTAGTCCAAGGCTTGTAAGCAAGGCGTGTTTTTGCTTAAAACTAGTCAGTGTGGCTTGCATGTGCCCAAAAAAGTGTTGTGGTGTTGGTGAAAATGAAACAAGTACTGATGGTAAATTCATAGCTTGTGCTTTATTAACCAAAGTTTTGATAATTTTTTGATGTCCTATATGCACACCATCAAAGTTGCCAATGGTAACAACACTGCCTGAATGGGGTTTTAAGTTTTGTAAGCTACGAATGAGTCTCATAAATGTTTATTTTAGTCTAATTGGCAGATGATGTTATCAACTGGCTTTGGCAAGCCAATATTTAACTGAGATAAGGGTTTGAACTCACCCTTGACATCTGAGCAGTGAATGAGTATTGGGTGAATCAGCAAATGGTAGTGAGTGAAACTATGTTTAAAAATAGTTAGGCTTTTTTCTATTAAAGCTGATGGGTGAAAATAAGTTATGCTTTGCTGAATATCTTTCTCATTGTCTTCACATTCTATAAAGCTCCACAATCCACCCCAAATACCCTTGTTTGGGCGTTTTTGTAAGTAGATATTGTGTTTGTCGTCTCTAAAAATTAGCATGGCAATTGAGCGAGTGGGTTTGTTTTTTTTTGGTTTTGGATTGGGATATTGATTTTGGGTGTTGCTTTGCTGTGACAAACAATCAGATTGGATTGGGCACTGCTCACAATCTGGCTTACGTTGAGTACATAAGGTTGCACCTAGATCCATGATGGCTTGTGTATAGTCAGCGTTACGTTCATTAGGCGTGTGATATCTAGCCAAGCGCCATAGCTCTTTAAGTGTTTTGCTTTGTCCATAATGGCCCTTAACTTGATGGTATCTTGAGAGTACGCGTCTAACATTGCCATCGAGTATGGCGTGGTTTTTATTAAAGCTAATGGCTAAAATAGCGCCTGCTGTGGATTCGCCTACACCAGGCAAGTTAATCACCTGTTTAAACTCAGTTGGAAAATTGCCTTGGTATTGGTTCATGATGATATTGGCAGTTGTGTGTAGGTTTCTTGCTCTGGCGTAATACCCCAAGCCTGCCCATTGAGCTAATATTGCATCTTCAGAAGCGTTGGATAAGGAAGCTAATGTGGGGAAATGCTGAATAAAATTATTAAAATAATCAATAACCGTTGTTACTTGAGTTTGTTGCAGCATGACTTCACTCAGCCAGACATGATAAGGGTTGTTTGGTATATTTTGTTCTACTTGCCAAGGCAGGTAGTGACGACCAAACTGGTCAAACCACTTCAGTAGTGGCTTTGAGATTGAGCGCACTATTTTAAATTAAGCGGGTCATGTGGATTAATACCATCCATAAATGGCTTGTTAATGTCTTCATGAGTCGTTTGGTAAACACAGCCAATCCAGTTGTTGATGATGACATTAGTGGCGTTGCCCCAAGTGTTATTTAAGGTTTTGCTAATTAGTTGTTCAGGGAGGTCTGTAATGCTAAGCTCTTTGGATAAAAGCTTGGTTTTATACTCATTAAGAATGGCTTTGCTTTGTTCGGTTAAATAATGTTTAGGGAAAGGCGGATAATCATCTCGTGTTTTTTCTAAATAGGCAATAATATCGCGCTTATATTCTTTTAATAAGCTAATAGTGTCGTATTCTGGATGGCCTTGGAAAAATACAATCCTTAATAAATCTTCACTAACGCCTAAGTGTATACCGATTTTGCTTTCAACCAAAATTTTAACCCCAGCAGCACTAAATTGCGCTTTTGAAATTTCATTAAAGCGGGAATGCGGTACATCAAAGCGTGTATTCACGCCATTCATTAAAGGGTGTTGTCGGTCTAGCATTTGGTGTGGAAATACACCCCAACATTTTTCACCAATGGCTTGGCGTTTTTGTCCATATCTAAATTCCAAGACGGCGTGCGTTGCTAAACATGAACATAGTGTTGAAGTAACGTGGTCATATGACCAATCAACCACTTCTTTTAACTCTTTATAGAAAGGTGCTTTTTGCAAATCTGCTTGTTCAATGTGTGCACCTGTAATAATCAGTGCATCAAGCCCTTGAGCTTTAATGTCTGCGAAAGTTTGATAATGTTGTTTGACATGCTTGCTTGTTTTTTCGCCTCGCTTGATTGACGATAATGTAAATGGATGCAGATAAAATTGTGCAATTTGATTAGAATGTCCAACAAGGCGAAAAAATTGGCGCTCGGTTGCTTCAAGTGCGGCATCTGGCATCATGTTTAATAAGCCAATATGCAATTCACGAATGGCTTGATTGTTTGCTCTGTCTTTTGATAGAATGGTTTCACCCTCATCTTTAAGGCGTACAAAAGAAGGCAAGTTTGAATGTGCAATTAGTGGCATTAGTTCATGGCTCCATAGATAAGCTCAAAGACCTCATCGGCATTTTTGCACTGATACAAATCTTCACTGTCGATGGTGTAACCATATTTTTTGGCAATGGCTTTATATTTTGGCTTGCGGTGTTCAAGTAGGCGTGGAAACACCCAGCGTACAAATTCGTTTGGGTTGATTTGTGCGACATAAATTAGCTGATTTTTTTGCAAGTAGATGTCTAATTGCTGTTTCAGAAAATCAGCCTGATAATACAAAGGCTTTGGATGTGTTTGTGCGCGTTCAATCAAAGCGGTTTCGTTAGTTTTACTGGCTCTAATGTAGAGAATCACAGTGTTGTCAGCCAGGGTTTGATATACTTGCTCATTGTCTAATTCACATAGGCTACCACCTGCACTTAAAAAATGTTAAACCCTTGTGTTTTGGTTTTTTGAAAAGGGCACGTCAAGCGGCTTTGGTTTCTGGGGTTTGGCACGTTTGAGGGGCAAAAAGTATAAAGGGGCGTGCCCCCCGTTCAGGGCCAGCCTTGCCCAAAAAAGCAGACACTGATGATAAATTATCAAAGGTAATGTGATTTTGGATGCTGATAGAGTCGTTATCCACTAGGTTCTTAAGCCACTTGTCTTGTCTAACGTGGTTTTTGATGTTGTCTAAAATTTTATCATTCAAATATTCAGCGCCAATGCGATAGTCACCAGAATAATGAAAGTATTTATCCTGACGGCTAAGGAGTTTTGCTAGGTGTGTTTTTCCCACGCCTGACATGCCTAATAGGGTTAGGCATTTGTGATTAGAGTTTTTGAATTCTCTGGCTGATAATTTCATGATTTTGAGTTTGCATCAAATTCGTTTTTATAGCAAGCCATCTTGTTTAAACATCTCTCGAATGCCTCGGATTGCTTGACGGGTTCGGTGTTCATTTTCAATCAGACCAAAACGCACGTATTGATCGCCATAACTACCAAATCCAATGCCGGGCGACACGCCAACTTTTGCAATTTTTAGTAATTTTTTGGTAAATTCTAGCGAACCCATGTGCTGATAAAATTCAGGAATTTTTGCCCAAACAAACATTGTGGCTTTAGGTGGTGTAACCACCCAACCAATTGAGTCCAAACCGTCACACAATACATCACGCCTGTCTTGGTACATATTAGATATTTCTTTCACACAACTTTGGTCGCCTTTTAGCGCCTCAATAGCGGCGACTTGAATGGGGGTGAACATACCATAATCCAGGTAAGATTTAATTTTGACAAGTGCACTTACTAAGGTTGGATTGCCCACCATAAACCCCACGCGCCAACCAGGCATGTTATAGCTTTTTGACAACGAGAAAAATTCGACAGCAATTTCTTTAGCGCCTTCTACTTGTAGAATACTGGGCGCTACGTAGCCATCAAATCTATCTGGGCCAAAATCCTGCCCCCCAAAATTTCATACTTTGAAGATGACTTTTCAAAAACCCAAACAGCGATTGCGGGTTGGATTAGACGGATAATTTAAAACCAGCATCTTTGGTTTTGGCCAAGTGTTTTTAATAGAGCGTTCTAATTCTTCTAAGAAATCATCATCTGGACCACAAGGCACATGTTGAATATCTGCGCCTGCAATCACAAATCCATACGGATGAATAGGATAAGCAGGATTAGGCACCAATACCGTATCGCCACCACCCACAACAGCTTGTGCTAAATTAGACAGCCCCTCTTTAGATCCAATGGTAACAATGGCCTCAGTTTCTGGGTCAATATCAACATCAAAGCGCCTTTTATACCAATTGGCAATTGCTTTACGTAACTGTGGAATACCGCGAGAAGTAGAATAGCGGTGTGTGTCTTTACGTCGCGCTGTTTCTACCAGTTTTTCAACAATATGATCAGGTGTTGGTTGGTCTGGATTGCCCATGCCAAAGTCAATAATATCTTCACCACGAGCACGTGCCTTGGCTTTTAGCTCGTTAGTAACTGCAAAAACATAAGCGGGTAGTCTTTTTATTCGTGGGAAGTCATCATTCATTGTTGTTTGGTTTGTATTGGCTAGGGCGGATTATTGAATGGCTAATAACTCAACTTCAAAAACCAGTGTGGCACTTGGTGGAATA
This sequence comes from Candidatus Ruthia endofausta, assembly GCF_013342985.1. NCBI lineage: Bacteria > Pseudomonadati > Pseudomonadota > Gammaproteobacteria > Pseudothioglobaceae (SeqCode) > Candidatus Ruthturnera > Candidatus Ruthia endofausta. The sequence goes on from NZ_CP054490.1 coordinate 1,019,603, forward strand.
AGACCGCCTACACCTATTTCGTCATAAGCCAGTTTTGAAGGGATGGTGAGTTTGCGCTTACCACCAACGCACATGCCATCAATACCTTGGTCCCAGCCAGCAATGACTTGCCCAACGCCAAGTTTAAAATCAAAAGGCTCGTTTCTATCGACGCTAGAATCAAACTTTTTACCATTGGTAAGCCAGCCAGTATAATGCATTGAGATAAAATCACCTACTTTGCAAGTGATGCCCGTGCCTGTTTCTAAATCTTGTATTTCTAAATCTGCCATGTTTATCTTCCTAATAAAAATGAAATTTGATACAGAAAATTTTCTAATGTTTTACGCCTTACGCAACAAGTATTTTTTAAACCCTTTCAAAATGCCTTCAATTTTAGGGGTTTTGTCAAAGTTTAATGAGTTAATTTTTCTAGGGTATTCTACCACAGAGTAGTTAATTACTAAGACCTTATTGTCTAGTACGATTACATCTAAGTCATCAATTAGATGAGGTATTTTTTTGAACAAATCATCGCGTGTTGTGCTTAGGTTGGCGTGCTTCACTTCGTTTTTGAGCATTTTTCGCCAGTTGATTTTATCATTGACATAATCTTTAAGTACCACTTCAATTTCCCCTTTTTTGACCGATTGTCACCCGTTCGGTAGTGGGGCATGCACCTTGATCAACCAACGGCTAGAATTTTCTTTTAAAAACCCAACCTTTATTCCAGATGAATTGGCCAAATAAATAACATGCGGATTAAAACAATTATCCTGTCCCCACTGTGGCTCGCGACAAGGGCCAAGGTGATGATGGCAGGTTTCAGGCTTCATAATGCACAAATCACACCGCGCCAAGCGCTGACAACAAGGATAACAAAACCCTTGAGAATAGCTTTTATTGGTACGTTTATTGCAATTTGAGCAAATAATTTCACCATTAAACTCAAGGCTGATTTGTTCGCCCACTAAATCATTTATAGTTAGCAATTTATCACCAATTGGCAGTTGATACTGTGCCACGCCACTATTTAAGTGGGCGTGCATTTTTGCAATAAGTCCATTAATTTGCATGGTTTTTAATCTTGCATTAATCGTTGTTGAACTTCTTTGTATTTGTCAGCGGTTTGTTGAATAATGGATTGGGGTAGTGTTGGGGCAGGCGGGGTCTTGTCCCAGTCTAGCGTTTCTAAATAGTCACGCACAATTTGCTTGTCAAAACTTTTTGGGCTGGTGCCTACTTTATAATCAGCGCTTGACCAAAATCGTGATGAATCGGGCGTTAGCACTTCGTCCATTAAGGTTAACTGGTTGTTTTCATCCAGTCCAAATTCAAATTTGGTATCAGCGATAATAATGCCACGCTCTAAGGCATAATCAGCAGAAAATTGATAAATTTTAAGGCTTGTTTGTTTGACTTGTTCAGCCAGGTTTTGACCCAAGATTTCAACGGTTTTGTCAAAATCAATATTGACATCATGTTTACCTAAATCTGCCTTTATGGAAGGGGTGTAGAGTGTTTTGGGTAGCTCTTCGGCTAGTTGTAGGTTGGTGGGTAGTTGGATACCACAAACCTTACCTGTTTGTTGGTAGTCTTTCCAGCCAGAGCCGATAATATAGCCACGAACAATAGCCTCAACAGCAAGGGATTTAAGTTTTTTGACAATAACGCCACGACCTTTGATTAGAGCTGCCTCTTTAGTATTTAGAACATTATCAAGTGGCTCAAGGGTTAAGTGATTGGGAATGATGTGCTTGGTTTTTTCAAACCAAAAATTTGCCACCTCGGTTAAGATTGCACCTTTGTTGGCAATAGGCTCATCAAAAACAACATCAAAGGCGCTGAGTCGGTCTGTGGTGACAACCAACATACGTTTATCATCAATGTCATAAATGTCTCTAACCTTGCCTTTTTGAATCAGTGGCAGGTTTAGGTTTGTGCTAAATAATGTTCCCTGAGTTTACGTGTATAAATTGTTTAATTTAGGTGTTATTTTAACCAATTGTGTGACTAGGCTTGCAAATTATGACAACTTAAGCCATGGTAAAATAATTGTTAAATTATGATGCAAAAAAAACCTATTTTTTTCTACTTGTGGCATTCGGCAATTGCCTAACGGTAAAGCCATTGCGGCAAAAAGGGCCAGAAAGGGTTTCGGGATGGGCTTTAAGGGGAATTTTTTTTAAAAGGGTTTTTTGGGTGATTTTGATGCCATGTATGAAGTTTCAAAACAAGTTAGAAAAGGCAGTAAATTGATGGGATATCTTCCTTTAGAGCTTGAAGCCAATGAAATTTTAATTAAATTGGTGAGAAAGAGTTATGATCCTGCTTTGTATGAGTATGCCTTAAATTTGCTTGATGGCAGTGGCGGCTTTATTAAGAATGAATTTTTGGCTCTAAATTTATTTGAAGAGTCTTTTTTAGTGCATGGCAATGCAAAATCTGCACTAATGGCAGCTATTATTCGCAATGAGTCGTTAGTGCCAGGCACTAAAAAAGTACGCTACATTGATGAGTTAATTACATTTGCAATATTAAACTATGTTGCAGGCGCACAGGCGTATCAAAAGCAATATATAAAGTTAGATTATTTATCTGATCTTAATCCGCCCAGTTGGCGTGTTTGGATTGATAATCAAGCTCTAAATTAGATAAAACCTTGTTAACCCTGGTTTTAAAATTCTGCAAATTGGCACAGCTAATGTTCTTTTGTGCGGGTAGTTTATGAGTGAGCGGGTTTCTTCTTTTTCCTTTGTAATGCAGTTCATAATGTAGGTGCGGACCTGTTGAGCGACCTGTTGAGCCTACATAGCCAATTATTTGGCCTTTTTTAACCTTTCTACCTTTGTACAAGTTGTTAGCATATCTTGATAAGTGTGCATAAACAGTAGTGTAATCAAAACTATGTTGGATGATGATGACTTTGCCAAGTGCGCCTTTTCTGCCTTTGGTGGTGATTACGCCATTGGCAGTAGAATAAACAGGCGTGCCGTAGTTGGCTGCATAATCAACAGCCCGATGGGGACGCCAAGTTTTTAAAATTGGGTGATAGCGTCTGAGTTGAAATTTGGAGCTAATGCGCTTGTATTTCAAAGGTGCTCTTAAAAAAGAGGAGTTCAGAGAGTGTCCAAAACGATTAAAGTAATTAATATGCCCATGTTTGTTTTTGTAAGCAAATGCTTCAATGGATTTATTTTTGATAATGCTTTGGTAAATAATAGCTACTGGCTTTTCACCAAAGCCATTAACAATGATAAATCGGTCGCCTTTTTTAAGGTCGGTATTAAAGTTTAGTTGCCATGAAAGCTCTTTAACAACGAGGCTAATAGTGCTAAAACCGATTCCTGCTTTTTGCGCATCAGCACCAAAGGAGTGGTTAATGCTAACCACTGTTATGGACAAATCACTAGGTGTTTGTTTGGATTGTCTGTTGAGAATAGTGGAAAAATAATTACCGTTAAGAACAATGTTTAGGTTGGTTTTACGATTTAACTGATAAGTTAGAGATTTGAACCGTCGATTATTATGCAACCTAATGGTTAGCTTGTGGCCAATATTAAGTTGGTTGAGCTTTTTGTTGTTTTTGTTGGCAAAAAGTAGATTAGCAAGTAATCGATTAGACAGTCCAAGCTTGGAAAAATATTGACTTAGTGAATCGCCACGTTTAACAGTAAAATGATATGTATTGTTATCAGTATAAGCGGGAGCAGATGCCATGCTAAAAGACATTAATATTAGCAATATGCTTATATAGAACTTACCCATATCGCTTGATGGTTTCACGGGCCATTTCACGAGCAACAAAGTCGTTATTAATCACCTCTTCTAAAGAGTTGAGCGTTGTGTGTTTCATGGTGCTTAGCGTTTGGTCAATAATTTTTGGTATGCCTAAGAAGTCGATTTTATGGTTAAGAAAATGTTCAACTGCAATTTCATTGGCCGCATTTATGGTAATCATAGCATTACCACCCTTTTTTAGCGCCTCAAAGGCTAGTTTTAGGCAAGTAAATTTTCCAAAATCTGGTTGATAAAACTCTAAGGCAGGGGTGTTGCTCAAGTCAAGCGTAGCAACACCAGAGTTAATACGTTGTGGATAACTCATGGCATATGAGATGGCTGTACGCATATCTGGATTGCCTAATTGAGACAGGGTTGAGCCGTCTTCATAATAAACGGATGAATGCACAATGCTTTGCGGATGTACCACCACATCAATTTGTTTTGGCGCGAGTGAAAATAAGTAATGCGCCTCAATCACCTCCAGCCCTTTGTTCATCATGGTGGCAGAATCAACAGAGATTTTTCGCCCCATTGACCAATTTGGATGTGCACAAGCCTGATCTGGGGTGATGAATTTAAATTGGTTAATTGGCGTGTGTAAAAATGGCCCACCACTGGCAGTTAACTGGATTTTGCTTAAGCCTGATTTGCCACTTTGTAGGCACTGGAAAATTGCACTGTGTTCTGAGTCAACAGGGATTAGTTCAGCATTAAACGTTCCCACCGCCTTCATAAAAATATCACCCGCCAATACCAAGGATTCTTTATTTGCCAGCATAATTCGTTTGCCTGCTTTTGCAGCGCAAAGTGCTGAGGACATACCCGCAGCGCCAACAATAGCAGCCATAACAAAGTCAGTATTTTGATGAGCGACAATCTCATCTAGTGCTTGAGCGCCACTAAGTACTTGGGTATCAGTTATAATGGCATTTGATAATTTTTCAGCAGATTGCTCGTCTACCATGACTGCATAGTTAGGCTGGTACTTGTTGCACAACTCAAGCATTTGTTGCCAATTAGTATTAGCACTTAGCGCAAAAATATTAAATCTATCAGGATGTAAATCCACCACCAACAAAGTGCTTTTGCCGATAGAGCCAGTTGCACCTAACAAGGTTATATTTTTCATATCAAGTTAAGCCCTAGCAGAAAGAATGGTGCTGCCGCTGTTAGAGAGTCAATTCGGTCTAAGATGCCACCGTGACCAGGAAAAATTTGCCCACTGTCTTTAATATTTGAGACACGCTTGAACAAGCTTTCAAATAAATCACCCAATACTGCTACGCTAGCAACAACAATGGTTAATAGTAAATAACTCAAATATTGATTGGTCGCTATATTTTGATATTGTAAGAACATAACCATTACCATCAAAGCAACGCCAATACCACCAATCACACCTTCAATTGATTTTCCTGGACTTACTTTTGGCGCCAATTTTCGTTTGCCAATTGCCTTACCAGTAAAATAAGCACCAGAATCAGTACCCCAAATAATCAGCATGAGTAGTAAGAAATACTCAGCGCCGTATTGCTGTTGTAAAGTAATTAATGCAATCCACATAGGCACTAATAATAATACGCCACTTATGATACGAACAATAAGCGGATTAAACCACAGGTTGGTTTTATTGGGATAGCTTAATACCCAGTATAAATTAACCACCCACCATAAAATGGACAAGTAAAACACAAACGAAATAACTTGAGTATTGTTTTGGATGGTGAGTGCACACGCAACAATACCAGCCACTAATAATAGTCTAACAACTAAGCGCTTAAATTTAATTAAACGTGAGAATTCCCATGCGCCGAGCACAACAAAAACCAAAAGTAATTGCGCGAAGTAATGATTAGGCATGGTGAATATTGCCCAAACAAATAGTGGCGCTAAAATGAGTGCAGTGATGACTCTTTCTATGAGCATGGTTTTTCCTTAAAGCCTTGCGCCAAAACGCCGATTACGATTATTAAAGTTGTTGATGGCTTTAATTAATTCAGACTCGTCAAAATCTGGCCATAACGTTTCTGTGAAATAAAACTCACTATAAGCAATATCCCATAGTAAAAAATTACTAATCCTAAGTTCGCCACTGGTTCGGATTAACAAATCAACATCTGGTTCATTGGCTAATGATAGATATTGTGAAAAACTTTTCACATTAGTGTTACTGGCTTCTATGTCACCAGCGATGGCTGCTTTGGCTATTTTAGCTGCTGCTTGAGCAATGTCCCATTGACCGCCATAATTAGCTGCAATCACTAAAGTTAAACCAGTATTGCCAGCGAGTAATGCCTGTGCATCAAGTGCTGTTTGTTGGATTTTGGCAGAAAATAAGGACATATCACCAATTATTTTTAGCCTGATATTGTGCTTATTGAGTTTTTTAACTTCTTGTTTAAGCACGCTAAAAAATAGTTTAAATAACAAAGAGACTTCTTCAGTTGAGCGGTTTTTATTCTCGCTGCTAAAAGCAAACAAGGTAAGTGTTTTAATACCGCGTATTGCACAAGCTTTAACAACACCATGCACCGCTTTAATCCCTTGTTGGTGCCCTAAAATACGGGGCAAAGAGCGTTTTGATGCCCAACGACCATTGCCGTCCATGATAATTGCGATGTGTTTAAGCGTGTCCATAACAAAGTTGGATTATACCCATAGCATTACGAGCAATCAGCAAACACGGTTAATACAGAACTGGCGTGTGCGGTAAAATTCATCATTATGAGTTTAGCAAAAAGAATTATTCCTTGTCTTGATGTGCGTGATGGTCGTGTGGTTAAAGGCACTAAGTTTGTTGATATCAAGGATGCAGGCGACCCGGTTGAGGTGGCTAGGCGTTATGATCTTGAAGGCGCTGATGAGATTACTTTTTTAGACATTACTGCATCAATTGAAGGTAGAGATACCATGATACATATGGTTGAGGCGATTGCCAATCAAGTGTTTATTCCACTGACTGTGGGTGGCGGTATTCGTAAGACGGCTGATGTGCGCGCGATGTTAAATGCAGGTGCAGATAAAGTTGCTGTTAATTCTGCTGCTATTTTTAACCCCAATCTAATCAATCAGTTGAGTAAAGAGTTTGGTTCACAATGTGTTGTAATTGCTATTGATGCAAAGAAAGTTGCTGACAATAAATGGGAAATATTCACTCACGGCGGGCGAAAGCCTACAGGTATTGATGTTATTGAGTGGGCAGTTAAAATGACCCAAGGTGATAATGGTGCTGGCGAAGTACTACTTACCTCAATGGATTGTGATGGCGTTAAGACAGGCTTTGATTTGCTACTCACTAAGGTAGTTTCTGATGCGGTGGATGTGCCTGTTATTGCTTCTGGTGGTGTGGGTAATTTAGAGCATTTATCTGAAGGTGTATTACAAGGTGGTGCTGATGCGGTATTAGCAGCCAGTATTTTTCATTTTGGTGAATACACGATACAACAAGCCAAACAAGCTATGCAAGAAAACGGTATAGAAGTCAGACTATAATGCTTGGTTTTTTAATTTCTTGGTTTTTTTTAAGTGTATTATTAAGTGTTTTAATAAGCATCAAATTTTTATGAACTCTAAGAAAGAATTATGGATATTATTGGTATTCTTTGTACTACCGATTGCTTTTGGAACGGCTTTCTTTTACTTAAGTCCCACTTATTTTACCCAGCATACGGTTAATTATGGACAGTTTGTTAATCCTATTATTACCACTACAAAACAAGACGTTAGTTTTATTGACACTCAAAGCGGTTTGCAAGGTTTATGGACATTGGCCTATGCAACCAAGCAATGTGACAGTGTTTGTATAAAAGCACTACAAGATATGAAGATTGTTCGCATTTTGATGAATGAAGACATGCGTCGTATTCAAAGTTTATTGTTAATGACAAGTAAAGCCAAAGCGCAACAAGCAGACGTATTAGTTGGACATGCCAGCGAGGCGCTTAATCGACAACTTAATCAGTTCCCAAAAAGCAGTTTATTTTTGATTGACCCACTTGGCAATCTGATGCTGCGTTACGATTCAAAAAATTTAGAGATTAAGCGTGTTACTAAAGATTTAAAACGCTTATTGAAGTATTCACGCATTGGCTAATAGGAGATAATAATGCCTTCAATTAGTGACTTGCTAGCTTTGTGCAAACTTAAAGTGGTGGCACTGATATTGCTTACGGCAGTGGTGGGCATGTTTTTGGCCGTGCCTGCGCCTTATTTACCTAATGGGTTTTTGGTACTGAACGCCTCAATTGGTATTAGTATGGCCGCCGCTTCAGCTTCAGTGTTTAATCATGTGGTTGATGAAGAGATTGATGCTCAAATGTCTCGCACTAACAAACGCCCTTTACCACAAGGGAAAGTAAGCCGAAACCAAGCATTGGTGTGGGGCGTATTTTTAGGGCTTGTTGGTCTTGGCACTTTGCAGTTATTTGTTAATACCATTACCATGGTGCTTACGTTTGTTTCACTGATTGGCTATGCCATCATCTATACCTTGTATCTTAAACGTGCAACACCGCAAAATATTGTTATCGGTGGCGCAGCAGGCGCAGCACCTCCGGTGCTAGGTTGGACGGCAGTGTCTGGCACTCAAGGTATTGAGTATGCTTGTTTGTTGTTTTTAATTGTTTTTATCTGGACGCCACCACACTTTTGGGCACTGGCTATTCATCGGGTTAAGGAGTATAAAAAGGTTGATGTGCCAATGTTGCCAGTAACACATGGGCTGGCCTATACCAGAACACAGATTTTGTTATACACAGTATTGTTGTTGCTGGTTAGTTTGTTGCCTTATTTAGCGGGTATGTCAGGACTTATTTATTTAGCAGTAACAACAGTGTTGGGTATTAGATTTTTGATGTGTGCGATTAAAATCTATAACAATCCAGATGATAAAAGGATTGCTTGGCGTACCTTTATGTATTCGATTAATTATTTAATGTTGTTATTTGTTGCACTATTATTTGATCATTATTGGCTAATATTGCCCTAGGAGGTTTTTTTAAATGAAAGGATTGGGGCAAGTATTTAAAGCGGTAACGTCCGCCATGATTGGTGTGGGCAAAAAAGAAGATTTAGCTAAGGACTTTGCGCGCACTGAGAAACAACCGTGGGACTACATTATTGTTGGACTGATTATGACCTTTGCCTTTATTGGTTTAATAATAGTGGCTGTTAAGTTGATATTGCCCTAGTCAAGCATTTCAATAATGGCATCAAGCGCAACTGCCATTATTGCTTTTGTTATTTTTACTTACCTCAGAAAGTATTATTTTGTTATTATCATCAATTAATGGAAATTTATCCTTTAGAGATTTTGGACTTGTAAAAAAGAAACACTAAGCTTTTTTCTCAACGCGTTTGTTGGTATTAGGTGATTGTGAAAAGAAAGCATAACAATACTTAGCCCAAGGAGAAAATTGCGTGTTTTTTTAATTTTCGCGCAGTCCTTGTTGTTGCTGCGCTTTATTAAGTTTTTCATAACTATACCTGTTGACGGTTGTTTATGTTAGCACTTTAAAGGCTCTATGCACGAGTTTAACAATGCTAAGTAACAATAATAACGCCACTATATTATGCAAAACTGCTATTATTATTGGCAATGAAAGCACGAGATTAAGAATACCAAGTGTGACTTGTGTTGTTAATAAAATAGCAATCAATATTAAATTTGACCTGAAGTAGGTATAATTTCTAAATAAATAAATAAGTAGCAGTATGAGCAGGGTTGTTATTAAGGCGCCAATACGGTGAATCATTTGAATGGCAGAACGTGTAGGGTTTTCTAATATGCCGTATTCATAATCAGCACCCAATGATCCCCAATATAGTGCGTCAGAAAAATTCATATCGGGCCACCAATCATCCAAGATTTTGGAAAGTATTCGCCACAAGATAGTGCTGCATAGTTGGTGCTAGTCCAACCGCCCAGAACAATTTGCAAACTCAGCGCGCCCAGAACAATTAATAATATAAATTTATGTTTTTTTAGGGTGTGCTGGTAGATTGCTGGTGGCTTGCTTTGGTTAAGTAGCATCCAAATCAGCAATGCAGTCGTCACAAAGCCACCTATTAAATGCAAAGTGACAATGCCAGGATGTACCAGTAGAGTAACTGTCCACATGCCAAATGCGCCTTGTAGCATGACAAAAAAGGCGCTAAATCCAGGTAGTTTTAATGACTGATAGTGTTGTGGTTTGCCTTTTAGTGCTAAAAAAAATAAAATAAGTATTGTCAACCCAAGTGTGGAAGCGGCATAACGATGTAGCATTTCTTTCCAGCCTTTTGCAGCCTCTAGTGGACGTGAAAACCCCTGAATGGTAGTACCATCTTTAACATTAGGAACACTTAATTGGCCATAGCACCCTGGCCAGTCTGGGCAACCTAATCCAGCATCGCTTAGACGTGTGTAGGCGCCTAGAATAACAACAATAAATGCTAAGATAATTGAAATTTGTAGTATTTTTCTAAACATTTATTACCGTCACCCCCGCGTGCAAAACACACAAAAAAAAGGGGGGTGAAAAAAGTCTTTCTAAAAAAGAAAACCGAACGTTTTTAATTGGTTGTTATTTCATCTCACCAATCATAGATTTATAAGCATGCCAAGTAGCGTGAGCCAATATTGGGACAGCAACTACCATGCCTATAAAATATGGCGTTAATAAACTGGCTAAAACAATAACACCAACAATTGGGATCCATATTAGCATTACAATTTTATTGGCTAATGCAGTCCTAATACTGGTATTAGCAGCTGTAAATGGGTCAACATCTTGGTCCAATACCATAGGAAAAGAAAACCAACTAATCATAAAAGATATCCAAGCAATAGTAGCAGTGAAAACACCATAAATAATTAAAAATAACGGATTATTAAAGCTGGTAATATCAGCCAAGATAGCCTCTATAATTGTTTGATTTTGGTTAACAAAAGTGTCGGTGTTAAGCACCGCATAAATAAGTGGTGTAAATACCATCCACATAATTGCCAACACAATCAAAATAACAGATAAAAATAATGAAGGACAAGAGCCATTGGCTTTGAAAGCGGATTTAATCACCATTAGTATAGATCCAAGAGAAAGATTTTCCCCAGCAGATAAACGCTTTGAGGCGTCATACATGGCCATGGCGGAAATAGGGCCAAATATAATAACTACAATGGCTAATAAAGGCGCTGAAAGGTCACTGAGTGACGGTGAGTTTGATAAAAAATCCCAGTAAAAATAGGAAAATGAAGTAAATAGTGCGCCATAAAATAATGCTAATGTTGGGCACTTTATAAAATCTTCTACACCTTGTTTTAGCCACATAAAAGGCGCACCATAACTAACTTGTTTAATACGGGCTTTTTTATTTAGGCCTTTGGCCATCCGCTGTGTTTGTAGCATTTTTTAAACTCCTTCAATAGATGTAATGTCATCTACATTAAAACAGACCTCTTTATACCTGTCAAGAAAATAGTTGAATAATTGACTCAAATCAAGAAAGTGTGTTATATGTTTGTGAATGAGAAAAATAATTGTGTATCATGGTGGCAGTTTTCAGAACTAATGTTATTGAAAACCTATGATATTTTTTATATTTTTTAGAGGAAAGGTTTATGAGCAAGTTGATGCCTCTCTTGGGTGGTTTGGTTGTAATAGTGTCAGCAAATGTATTCGCTAAGTATGGTTTTAACATGACGCAAGGGGTTACTTCAATCAGTCGTGATATTTATGGCTTACACATGATGGTGTTTTGGCTTTGTGTTGCCATTGCCATTATCGTGTTTGGCGTTATGATTTATTCGCTGGTTGTGCATCGTAAATCTCAAGGTGCAGTGGCCGCAAATTTTCACGAAAGTACAAAGGCCGAATTACTTTGGACAGCTATTCCTATTATCATTCTAGTATTAATGGCAGTCCCTGCTTCAATTGTACTGATTGATTTAGAGGATACTTCTAAAGCAGAAATGACCATTAAGATTACAGGACATCAGTGGAAATGGCAATATGACTATCCTAAAGAAGGTATTAGTTTTATTTCTAACCTTAAACAAGACTCTAAAGATTTGATTTATTCTGGAAATAGGCATGAGAATTATTTGTTAGAAGTAGACAACAACCTGGTGTTACCAGTAGATACGCCTATTCGTCTTTTAATTACTTCAAATGATGTTATTCACAATTGGTGGGTGCCTGATTTTGGTGTGAAACAGGATGCTAACCCAGGCTTTATTAATGATGCATGGGTGCAGATTGATGAGATTGGCACCTATCGTGGTCAGTGTGCTGAGCTTTGTGGTAAAGACCACGGCTTTATGCCAATTGTGGTTGATGTGGTCTCCAAGGCAGACTACGCTAAGTGGGTATTACAGCAACAGGCAGCTAAAGCGGCAACATTTGCTAAGTCGAGTAAAACTTGGCGCGAAGAAGAATTAATAAGCCTAGGTCAAAAAGTTTATAATACGAATTGTTCTAGTTGTCATGGTATTACCGGCAAAGGTATTTCTGGTGTTTTTCCAGCACTTAAAGGCAGTCCTATTGCAACTGGTGATATCAAAAAACATATTAGTATTGTTTTGCATGGAAAAGCTGGAACAGCAATGGCTAGTTATAAAAACATACTAGGAGATGCTGATATTGCGGCGGTAATTACTTTTGAAAGGACTGCTTTTGGCAATCAAATGGGCGATTTAATCCAGCCAGTACAAATTAAAGCGGCACGATAATTAAAGGACATAGGAGAATATCATGACAACAGCAACAGCAACAACAGTAACAACTCACACCGACGACTATCATGGCCCTGAAAAAGGCTTAATGAGGTGGATTAAAACGACGAACCATAAGGATATTGGTTCACTATATTTATGGTTTGCATTTACTATGGTGCTCATTGGTGGTGCAATGGCAATGGTTATTCGTATGGAGTTATTCCAACCAGGTATGCAACTGATTGAGCCACAATTTTTTAATCAGATGACAACTATGCACGGTTTGATTATGGTATTTGGTGCAATTATGCCAGCGTTTGTTGGTTTGGGTAATTGGCTTATTCCAATGATGATTGGTGCGCCTGATATGGCATTGCCACGGATGAATAATTGGTCTTTTTGGATTCTACCATTTGCTGGTGGTATTTTATTAAGCACGTTTTTTATGGAAGGTGGCGCACCTGCATTTGGCTGGACGTTTTATGCGCCATTATCAACAACGTTTGCACCAGACAGTACTGATTTCTTTATTTTTGCAGTGCATTTATTAGGCTTTTCATCCATCATGGGTGCGATTAATATTATTGCAACTGTGCTTAATATGCGTGCACCAGAGATGAAACTTATGGACATGCCATTATTTGTATGGACATGGTTAATTACCTCATTTTTACTGATTGGTGCGATGCCAGTACTTGCGGGTGCAGTCACTATGATGTTGACAGATCGTAACTTTGGCACAACATTTTTTGATGCAACAGGTGGCGGTGACCCAGTGTTGTTTCAACATATCTTTTGGTTTTTTGGCCATCCTGAAGTTTATATTATGATTTTGCCAGCGTTTGGCGTGATTTCACACATCATCCCAACTTTTGCGCGTAAGCCTTTATTTGGTTATTCGTCGATGGTTTATGCCGCCGCGTCGATTGCATTTTTATCCTACATTGTGTGGGCGCACCATATGTTTTTAACTGGCATGCCAGTTGCAGGCGAGTTGTATTTTATGTACGCCACCATGCTCATTGCTGTGCCAACGGGCGTTAAGGTGTTTAACTGGGTGTCAACTATGTGGAGAGGCTCTATGACCTTTGAAGCGCCAATGTTATGGGCGATTTCATTTGTGTTCTTATTCATGATTGGCGGCTTTTCTGGCTTAATGCTGGGCATTGCACCAGCAGATATTCAGTATCATGACACTTATTTCGTGGTCGCACATTTTCATTATGTATTGGTAACGGGCGCATTATGGTCTATCATTGCGGCAACGTTTTACTGGCTGCCTAAATGGACAGGTAAAATGTATAACGAAACTTTAGCAAAAGTACATTTTTGGTGGGCGGTTATTTCAGTGAATGTATTGTTCTTCCCTCAGCACTTTTTAGGGTTGGCAGGCATGCCTAGACGTATCCCTGATTATTCGTTGCAGTTTGCTGATTTTAATATGATTTCCTCTATCGGTGGTTTTGCGTTTGGTGCATCATTTATTTTATTCACTTATATTGTGATTGATTGTATTCGTAATGGCAAGCCAGCAGATGCTCGTCCTTGGGAGGGTGCTAAAGGTTTGGAATGGACTTTAGAGCCTAAGGCGCAGTATCATAGTTTTAATACGCCACCAACAAGAGTATTAATTGAGAAAGAATCTCAGCACTCTTAATGGCAAATAAAAACAATCAAGACGTGATAATTACCGTGGTAATTACTAGTGCTATTGCAATAGGTGTGTTTGTAGCAACTATTGTATTGTATGGCTAAAATGGAGAGCAGGCAAAAAATAACAAAGAAGTTTTGGACAAAGTTATTTCTAGCACCAATATTGATGTTTTTCTTTGCTTATGCAATGGTGCCTATTTATGATGTGTTTTGTGAAATTACTGGATTTAATGGCACAACAGGCAGGGTGGATAGTGAACAGGCGTATGTTGTAGATGAGACACGCAAGATTGAGGTCAGTTTTTTTGCCATGACAATGGGTGGCTTCCCAGTCCAGTTTGGACCTAAAGTAAGTTCAATGGTGGTCATACCTGGTAAGTTCTATACCACCAGCTATATTGCTAAGAACAATACTGATGAAATTGTTGTTGGACAAGCAGTTCCTAGTGTTGCACCGACAGATGCTGCTGCATATTTCAAAAAATTAGAATGTTTTTGTTTTAATAAACAAGTGTTTAAGCCACATGAGCAAGTTGAGATGACCTTAAGATTTGTGATTGAGCCAGAATTAGACGAACGTATTAAAGACGTGAGTCTGTCTTATAATTTTTTTAAACTTAAGAGCTAAAAAAAGGGGAGAAATATGAACGAACAAGAATATTACGTGCCAAGTGGCACCTACTGGCCTATTATCGGCTCAATTGGTGTCGCTACTCTATTTGTAGGTTTTGCTAACCAAATGCATGGTGCTAGTTGGGGTGGGCCAATCATGGCTTTGGGGTTTGCTATTTTGGTGTTTATGATGTTTGGCTGGTTTGGTCAAGTAGTTAAGGAAAGCACTAGCGATATGTACAACAGCCAAGTTGATCGTTCATTTCGCTGGGGCATGAGTTGGTTTATTTTTTCTGAGGTGATGTTTTTTGCCGCTTTTTTTGGTGCGTTGTTTTATGCAAGGCAATTATCAGTTCCGTGGCTGGGTGGTTCAGATAATAATATGTTCACGCCAGAGTTATGGGACGGTTTTAGCGCAACATGGCAGCAAATTGCCTTTAATACACCAGGCGCAACGCTACAATCAGGCATAGCGGTTTCTGTACCAACACAATTGGTTGATGCTTGGGGCTTGCCAGCACTTAATACCGCATTATTATTATTATCAGGCGTTACTTTAACATTTGCACACCACGCATTGCGCGCAGGTCATCGTAATAAAATCATTGGCTGGTTGATTGCCACCATTATTTTAGGAGTTTTATTTTTAGGTTTTCAAATTACCGAGTATGGACATGCATATCATGATGGTCTAAAACTAACCTCTGGTATTTATGGATCAACGTTTTATATGTTAACTGGCTTCCATGGTTTTCATGTAACAGTGGGCGTGCTTATGTTAACGGTTATTCTTTATCGTGTACAAAAAGGGCACTTTAGTGTAGACAATCATTTTGGCTTTGAAGGTGTTGCTTGGTATTGGCATTTTGTGGATGTGGTTTGGCTGGGTTTATTTATCTTTGTATACTGGCTGTAATTAGTTATAAAATCGAAAACAAGACTCCGTTTGGGGTCTTTTGTTTATCGCGTAGGAAGTATTAATGACACAAGTTATTATCATCGTTATTATTGTTGCTATTTTAATAGCACTAGGTTCAGGTTTATTGGGCATGCTTAGAGGTGGGTCAGCTGGCTCAGATAAAATGTTTAAATCATTAGTGATACGCGTAGTCTTGTCCTTATTCTTGTTTATCTTAGTTATGTTTGCTGCGTTTATGGGTTGGATAGAACCAAATATGGTTATGATGGATGTGCCCTACTTAAGTGATTAAACGCACTATTTTTATACCTGCAGTTTTAATACTTTTAAGTATTTATGGACTAGCATCGTTAGGATTTTGGCAACTTGAGCGTGCTGATGAAAAACGAGCAATTGAGCATGGAATTATCTTGGCGCAACAAAACCCAACTCAATTGGTAACAAACATAGATGAGTTATTAAATAAAGAGCATTATCAAGTTTTACTAAAAGGTCATTACGACACCAACAAACAATTTATTTATGATAATCAAATTGTTAAAGGCAATGCAGGTTATTATGTGCTCACGCCATTCATTTTAAGTGATAAAACTGCTATTTTAGTAAATCGAGGTTTTGTACCTTGGTATGGAAAGCGTGAGCAATTGACTGATATCAAACTAGATAATTTGCCAAGAGTTATTAAAGTAGAGTTGATTAAGCCTGTTGAACGCATTAGACTTAAGCAACAACCAATCAAGCCAAATTTTCCGATATTAATTCAATCTTTGAATTTGGACGAATTATCCACGATATCTGATTATCAAATTATTACCATGTTGGCACGTCTTGATGTTAAAGCCAGTGATGGTTTTTTCAGACAATGGCAGCCTTTTTACGGCAGTATTGATAAGCATTTAGGCTATGCATTGCAATGGTTTTTAATGGCCTTGGTGTTAGGCATTATTGCCTTGAAATTATTGATCAAAAATTGATTTATACCAAGCAACCACGATGCAGTTGACTACAACATAAGCGTTAGTGTAGAATCCGAGCCTATTTCTTGTATTGAAAGAACTGGATATTAACTAAAAATAGAGAGGACTATTGATGAATTTAACAAAAAAGTATGATTTGGATGTTGTTAAATGGTTTGCTATTATGGCATCTGTTTATTTAGTATTAGGCACATTGTTTGGGGTATATATTGCTTCTGAACTAGCCTTCCCGTTTCTTAATGATTTAGGTACAAATTTACCTTATTTCCAATTTGGTCGATTGAGACCTTTGCACACTAACACTGTTATTTTTGCTTTTGGGGGTTCGGTGCTGATGGCATCCGCTTTTTATATTGTACAGCGTACTAATCAAACCCGCCTTTGGTCCAATAAAATGGCTTGGTTTACGTTCTGGTCATGGAATACTGTGATTGTTTTAGCGGTCATTACGCTGCCTTTAGGTTTGACCCAATCCAAGGAGTATGCAGAATTAGAATGGCCGGTTGATATTTTAATCACCTTGTCATGGGTTACTTATTTATATAACTTTATTATGACTATCCACATTCGTGATCGTAATAAAGTGCCACACGTTTATGTGGCTAACTGGTTTTTTATGGGTATGATGATTATGGTTACTTATCTTCATGTGGTTAATAATTTATCCATTCCAGTGAGCGCGTTTAAATCCTATTCAATTTTTTCTGGTGTGCAAGATGCAATGATTCAGTGGTGGTGGGGCCATAATGCTGTTGGCTTTTTCTTGACAGCAGGTTTCTTAGGCATTATGTACTATTTTGTGCCAAAACAAGCTCAGCGTCCCGTATATTCTTATCGTTTGTCAGTGATTCATTTTTGGGCACTAATGTTTGGTTATGTTTGGTTAGGTGCGCACCATCTTCAATATACAGCATTGCCAGATTGGGCAGGCTCATTGGGTGCAACAATTTCACTAGCCATGATTATTCCATCATGGGGTGGCGCACTTAATGGTATCTTGACGTTATCAGGTTCTTGGGATCGTTTACGTGAAGATTACATCTTGCGTTTCTTGATTATGTCTTTAGCATTCTATGCCATGAGTACATTTGAAGGACCAGTGATGGCGGCGAAGACAGTTAATGCCTTGTCGCATTACACGGATTGGACGATTGGTCATGTACATTCTGGTGCATTGGGTTGGAATATTATGGTGGCAGCAGGTGCGATGTATCATATGATTGAGAAAATCTATAACGTGAAAATGTCACAAAAACTCTTAGGCATCCACTTTTGGGTGCATACGATTGGCACGGTGGTTTATATTGTGGCGATGTGGGTATCGGGCATTATGCAAGGCTTGATGTGGAGAGCATATGATGAGTACGGCACATTGGCTTATACGTTTGCCGAGTCAGTATCAGCCATGCATCCTTATTATGCCATGAGGGCTGCAGGTGGTGCATTGGTATTAGTAGGCGCAATTATCATGTTAATTAATATTGTGACAACTATTCGTAGATCAGGCGTTGGTCAAACGGCTAATGCATAAAGAGGAAGCCGGACTATGACAAATAAAAACGTAAAAGAAAGTTTACAAGTTAAGCTGGAAAAGAATATTTTTGGCATGTATTTGTTTATGGCACTATCGGTGTCATTAGCAGGTATTGTAGAAATTGTTCCTTTGTTTACTAATCCTGAAGCAGTTAAAGACGAAGTGATTACAACTGATGGCAGTATAAAAAGTTTATTATGGATTCGTTCTGAAGGTCAAGCATTGTCTGATTGGAAATCTGGTGATGGTGTAAGGCCTTTAACTGCTTTAGAATTAGCAGGTCGTGATATTTATCAGCGTGAAGGTTGTTATTTATGTCATTCACAAATGATACGTCCATTTAGAGATGAAAAAGAGCGCTATGGCCATTTCTCTCTAGCGGTGGAGTCAAAGTATGACCATCCGTTTCAGTGGGGTTCTAAAAGAACAGGCCCTGATTTAGCGCGCGTTGGCGGTAAATATTCTGATGAATGGCATATTTTGCATTTACGTCATCCACAAGCGGTTGTACCAGAGTCAGTCATGCCAAAATATCGTTTCTTAGAAAGTGCTTTGGTTGATGGCGAAACAATTGCTACACATATGAGTGGTTTGTCTAAAGTCGGTGTGCCTTATACGCAAGCAGATATTGCACAAGCGCCAGTTAGCGTTGAAGGCAAAAATGAGATGGATGCAATGGTGGCTTATTTACAATCATTAGGCAATATGATTAAATTTGAAGATGGCGTTACTTACAGAGAGTAATGACCTTAGTTGACAAAATTGGTGTTATTACGACGATTGTTATATTTCTGTTATTAGCGATTGCTTATTTTTATGCTTTTAGACCAAAAAATAAACAAAAATTTGAAGACTTACGCAACTTTGTGAACGACAAAGATTAAGTTAGGAGGAAAAAACAATGGGCGAACATAAAAATCCATTCCCAGGTGAGAACAATACAGGGCATTTTTGGGATGAAGAAAACGACATTAGAGAGCTAAATAATCGCCCACCAAGATGGTACATGCTGTCCTTATATATTGGCACACTTGCTATTGTGGTTTACACACTCTATTATCCAACCATTCCTTGGTCTGGTGAGCACAACAAAGGCTTTGCCAATTGGACGCAAATTAGCGAAATGAACGAAAGTGTTGCTCAATTAGAGGCTTATCGTGAAAAAAGATTTGCCGATACTGAAAA
This sequence comes from Candidatus Ruthia endofausta, assembly GCF_013342985.1. Lineage (NCBI taxonomy): Bacteria > Pseudomonadati > Pseudomonadota > Gammaproteobacteria > Pseudothioglobaceae (SeqCode) > Candidatus Ruthturnera > Candidatus Ruthia endofausta. The sequence goes on from NZ_CP054490.1 coordinate 1,038,940, forward strand.
AGCCATTACTGAAAAATCATTAAAAGAAATTGTGCTTGATGGTGAGTTAAGAACTTACGCCATCAAAACAGCCAAGGTTCTATTTGGTGATAATTGTGCAGCTTGCCATGGCGCTGCTGGTCAGGGCAATGTAGGCTTTCCTGTTCTGGCTGATGATGATTGGCTATATGGTGGTAAGTTAGCACAAATTAGCACAACCATTGTTAATGGTCGTAAAGGCAATATGCCAGCGCGTATGCTGGACATTTCAGATGCTGATGCAAGCACATTGGCCACTTTTTTAGTTGAAACAGGCAAGGGTAAAAATGGTAATCCCAACCCAGCTTCTAAGGCCTTGTATATGAGTAAAGGTTGTATTGCTTGTCACGGCCCTGATATGAAAGGCAACCAACTCCTAGGTAGTGCTAATTTAAGTGACGGTATTTATCGTTTTAAAGCAGACGATCAACACGCATCAGTCGTGCGCACAATCTTACATGGCGTGGGTCAAGTGAATAATCCATTAACACAAGACGCTGTTATGCCAGCATTTGGACATTCAAGTGTTATTGACGCTGTGCAGATTAAAAAACTTATTGTTTATGTGCATCAGTTAGGTGGTGGTGTTGTTGTTAAATAAAGCATTTAACACCTCTACTATGAGGTGTTTTTTCCAATTTAAAAAAACTGAGAAAGAATTATTTAAAAGCTAATTCTTTTCAAAATATTTATTAACTTTGTGGGTATAATTCTCACTTTAATGCCGAAGTAGCACAGTTGGTAGTGCAACTGATTTGTAATCAGTAGGTCACCAGTTCGAGTCCGGTCTTCGGCACCATATTTAAAAGGGTTTGTAGTGATCACACTATGAGCCTTTTTTTATGCGTGTCGTAGTGGTGTCGTAACTAGGTTGTTTTTCACCCTAAAATCGTTCAATTTAGCACCCCACCCCCCAAACACCGTCTTTCTCTCTATACATAAGGTTACCTTCCCACAGTGGAGGGGAAAATTATTTTTTAGGTTGTTTTTGAGATACAATTAGACCTATGAAACTAAAAACACTACTACTATCTTCATTAGTATCATTAGGGCTGGCTATCAGCTATCCAACTCTATCCAACGAATTAACTCAAGCCAAGAAAGACTATTTAAACAAAGTCTCTGAGAAATTTAAGAGTCAGTGGAGAATCCCAAAAGCAAAAGATGGCTGGACTTGTGAAGTGTATATCTTGCAAGATAGAGATGGCAATGTATTGAAGAGTAATGTTAGTAAATGCAATACTGACGACAAGCGGTTTATTAGTCAAACTGAGAAAGCTGTCAAACTAGCATCGCCTTTTCCTAGAGCATCAGACGAAGTATTTACCAGTGAGTTGACTCTAAACCCGACAATAAAGGGTGACGTAGATGTTTCAAGGAGTCTACGAAAAAGAGCGTTAGACGGAGACCCAAAAGCTATAGAAATATATAACAATATAGGTGAACCATTAAGCAGTAATCATAAATAAAATTTGCCTAGCTTAAATACTAATAAAGAATAATATTATGGCGGAGACAAAACATCTTATACCTGGACCATTCTGGAGACTACTTGGATTCAAAGGTGGCTCTATTGATATTAGTGAAAAAGGAATAACACTACACAAAAGTGATAAAAGCTACTTTATTGATAACCATGCCTTTCTAAAGAAGGGGTTTGCTAAAGAAGGGTGGTTTAGTTTTGATCTAACATTTAATACCACAGAGGGTGAAATTAAGTTTGGCCCCCTATCCCACGCTAAAGCAACAGAAGCATACGAATGGTTGCAAAGTTATTGGTACAAAGAAATCTTCTCTGATATAAATACAACATTCAAGCAACTACAAAAAAGGCTTACGAGTCGATATATTAGAAGCTCTCAGTGGCCTGACATTGTAAGTGATGCACAATCTGCATTAAATAGATTTGTAGAGCCGCCTAACGAAGGCTTAGTAGATACTGATACTAAACACCCCTTTGACAGAATATATTACTACGCCCACATGGGAAAGAAAGACTTAAAAAAGTATCGTGATAAATATATAGAAACAAAGAAGAGAAGTTTTAAGAAGTATTTTGAGAATATCGAAGCTCACCCATTAACCAAAGACCAGATTGAAGCCTGCATCATAGATGAAGACAACAACCTAGTATTAGCTGGAGCTGGAACAGGTAAGACCAGCACTATGGTTGGTAGAGCTGGATTTTTGTTGGAAAGTAAACAAGCAAAACCTGAAGATATGTTGATGCTTGCGTATGGTAAGGAAGCATCCAAAGAGATGCAAGACAGAATGAAAGAACGAATAAATAGAGAGGATGTTGATATTAGCACCTTTCATAAACTAGGCATGAATATCCTCTCTGAAGTTGAAGGCGGCCAGCCCAATATTAGTAAATATGCTGAAGACAACAAATCTAGAAATAGCGTATTCAAACAAGATGTTGGCAAGTGGATTGACGAGCTATTAGAGGAGGACAGTTATAAAGATAAAGTTATTAAGTATTTTGAAGATTGCTTGTTTGTAGAAAAAAGTCCTTTCGATTTTAAATCACACGGTGAATATTATTCATATGTTGAAGATGATGACATACGCACCTTTAAAGGGGAAAAGGTCAAAGGTTATGGCGAAAGAGTTGTTGCAAATTTTCTTTTTGCTATGGGAATTGAATATGAATATGAGACTGAATATAAGGAGTCCGATACTAGAACTAAAGACTATAGAAGATATGAGCCAGACTTCTATTTACCAGAGCATGGTATTTATATAGAACACTTTGGCGTAGACAGAAATGGAAACACTGCACCTTATATTGACAGAGATACATACATTGAAGGCGCTAGATGGAAGCGTAAGCTTCATAAAGAGAATAAGACCAAACTTGTGGAAACTTACTTTTATGAACACATAGAGGGGATATTAAAAAACAGATTAACAGAGAGATTAAAAGCACATGGCGTTGAATTAAACCCTATTCCTAATGATGCACTTATTGAAACTTTGCGGGACAACAAAGAGATAACCAAGTTTTCGGATTTAATGGCTGAAATCATCAAGAGATACAAAGCCAACTGGTTTGAGCAAGATAAATTAAATAGAAAGATAGATTCTTCCCCATATAAAGAGCATTTAAATATTGCAAAAGAATTAATGATGCCACTATGGGACAGATATGAAAAGATATTAAGTGATAGTCATAAAATTGACTTTGACGATATGATTGGCAAAGCTTTAGAATATGTAGAGAACGGAAGCTTTAAGCCGCATTGGAAATATATCATGGTTGATGAGTTCCAAGATATATCAGACCCTAGGGCTAGACTAGTCCAAGCATTAAAAGAGAAATCAAATAACTGTTCTTTGTTCTGTGTTGGAGATGATTGGCAGGCTATTTCCAGATTTACTGGAAGTGATATTAGTTTTACAACAGGATTCTCAGAATACTTTGGGGTAACGAAATTTACCAAACTCAAGAAAACCTTTAGGTTCAATAATAGTATTGCAGAAGTGTCCTCACAATTTGTTCTAAAGAATCCTTTTCAAACCAAGAAATCAATAACCACCCTCAGCAAGGTTAAAAAGCCAGCCGTTTCTATACTTAGAGAAAGTAATAAAGTTGTTGCTGGAGACGACAAGGAACTACACTTACTATTAGGAAAACTCACTAAAGAACCAGATAACAACAAGGCTCCTTATTTGCTTGGTAGCTACATACAGTTAGACAAAGTGCTGCAAGCTATCAATAAATTAGACCGAAAGGTTTCTGTGCTAATCTTAGGAAGATATACATATACAACACCTAGCCCTGCAGAAATGAAACTGCATAAGGAGAAATTTCCTAATTTAGAATTGGAGCAACACACGATCCACAAATCAAAAGGTAAAGAGGCAGATTACGTTATTATTATGGGGCTACAGTCTGGAAAGCATGGATTTCCTTCAGAAAAAACAACTAATCCACTACTAGATGCCCTGCTGCCAACTCCTGAAGATTTTGAATTTGCAGAGGAAAGAAGATTATTTTATGTGGCAATCACAAGATCTAGAAAGCGTTCTTATCTAGTTGCTGATATGAGTACTTCATCAAAGTTTGTAAATGAATTGATTGAAGGTGATTATGAGATTGAGTTAAACGAATTTGATATTACGGAGGAACAAAGAATTGTTCACACGTTTCATTGTGTCGAATGTGAAACTGGAGTTATGCAACGAAGGATTAACGCAAAGAAGAAAACAACATTTTATGGATGCTCACATTATTCATTATGTAAATACACTGAAGATGGATGCCTGAAGTGTGGAGGTCGAATGAATCATCTAAATGATACAAATGGTAAGTATAAAATTTGCTCTGACTGTGACTATTGGATTCCAATATGTGTCTCTTGTGGTGGAGATATGAAGATTCAAGAAAACAAAGCTAATGGCAATCAATTCTGGGCCTGTTCTCATTTTTATGGGAAAGAAAACGCCTTGTCATGTGATTATACAAAAGGCCTGTCTGCAGTAAAACCTCCTGCAGGCTACGAAAAGACTATGGAAGAGCCAATTAAACCTAAAATTTCAAATAAAAAAGGCAGTATTACCAAGGAAGAACTTGAAGACAAATGGAGTAATAAGACATTTTTATCTCAAAAAGAAGCCTATGCTTATGCCAGTGAATTGGCAAAGGTGAGAAGGTCGACAGTTGATTGTATAGAAAAGGATGGATATTGGTCAGTGGAATTAAAGGAGAAAAAATAATCGATGAGTATGGGTGATATAGTTAAAAAGAGCAAGATATTAATAATTGACTGGGATTTTATTAGTGCCGACATGAAGGGTTGGTATGGTTTTCCCGTGCATGGGCATTTAGTAAAGAAGTGGCTAGATACGGGTACGTATGAAAGAAAAACTATGGATTTGTATAACAATATGCGTGCATCTTCCGTGTTTTCTACGCTACCAAGTGACAGTCCTATACGATGGTTAATCAGCATGTTTCGATGGTTTTACTTTAAGCAGAAAGACTATCTTGGAGTAGATCAATATGGTGAAGGACTTGAGGATGTTTTTGCCTCTGATCCAGAGTTGGTTGAACACTTATATAACGAATATTATCAATATTTTTTAGAGAACTCCAGTTTTACAATTAATGATCAAATTCAAAGACTGATTGATAGAAAACCAGACGATTGGGAGCTAGGTATTGTTTCATTGGATAGAACTAGAGAAGAAATTGAGTTAATTCTTTCAGATAAGTTTTCAGCTATCCAGGAATATAGAAAGATATTTGCCCATAGACTTTGCACAGACTCTCCAATTCGGTCTCACGCACCACCACCAATCCACGAAAGTGTTCAATTTGTATCTGAAGAGATAGATGCCTATAGTCTTAGGGATGATTTAGACGTGTATATATTATCCAATATAGAATTTAAGAAGCATCTATATTTCCCCCAAAAGATCAGTGTTATAGAGATATGGGGAGATAAGACTGTAGATGATTTTGATTTTAATAATCCTGACCAAGTTTTGGTTGAGCCGAACATTGAAAAAGTTTCAGAGAATACTGAGAATGGTCCAAAAAAGATTGCACACGCATATGATATTATTTTTAATAAATTTCCTTTTATACAGAAAACAAGAGATTTCTTTGAAGATACAGGAGAGATTATAGGTGGCGCACTTCTAGTGTACACATTGCTTGTGATTTTTATTTCATCAATATTAGACTGGTTTGGGTTGATAGATAGTTATTCAGATTCAATGATATATACAATAGGAATACCATTTTTTGTCATGCTAGCTGTATGGGTTGTTTTTTGGGGCTTGCTTTTAATATTTCTGATACTTACAGAAGTTCCTGTAGCTGTCATCAATCGTTTCTACGAAAATAAGGAGTTAGGTTTAGACACACGGGACGCCACCTGGAAAGCAGTAAAACCAGTTATTATATGGACACCAATATTGATATTGCTAGCCTATATTGTTTAAACATGAAATGAGTAATTGTGTCGAAAATCAACTAAGAATCAGATCAACTCAGTTTAATAAACTAGAAGAGTATTTAGAAGTTAAAGGCATTGTTGAGAAGTCTGGACAAACGTCAGATGGCCTAATCAGAATTTGTAAGTTTCCTAGCCAGGAATATGAAGATGTTGTGGGCGATGGAGTTGCTGAAATATCTATTGTTGGTAAGTCGACTCACTATGTAGGATTGTCTTTAAAACAAAGCAAAGGTTGCGCCCCTGGAACAGATACATTCTTCATTTGCCCTGATTGCAGTAATCGATCTAGATACCTATATTCTGTGCCAAGAGGATTGATGTGTTCTTCATGTGCAGGACTATATTATGAGGCTTCTCCGCAGCGGGCAGCACGAGGCTTTTCAATAGCCAGACACTTGCGTGCTAGACACGGATTAGGACGAGATAATGTCAAACCTAAATGGATGCATTACAAAACCTATGATCGCCTCATATCACGCTTGCACACGCTGGAAAGCAACCTGTTTACTTGATAGCAGTCTAACGAATTCTTTGTGCATTCTACTGTGAGGGTTAAGGTTGTCTGCATTCATACACATCTGCATCTACTCTCTAACTAGGGTAGGTGTGGGTAAAGGTAAAGGTACAACCTTAGCCAAAGGAGTAACTACCGTGCCAGGTAAAGGAACAACTATTGGCATAGGAACAAGTATGGGTAATCATATCCAGTCAACTTCACTATTTATTTCACAATCAATTTCTTTAATTATGCGTTCTGCTTTTGAATAATAATTCACCTTGCCTATATCTTGTTTCTTGCTGTCTTGTGTGACATCTGTAACTTGAATTAGGAAGCACTTATCATCAAACTTGGAATGAGGATAGTCTCCATCGTTGGCCTTTCCAAACAATCTTCTCCATTCTCTAATGTAAGCAGATTTAGTGCCGTTTTCCCATATAACCTCACCATCTGGATTAGGTTTTTTTGATGTTTTCAGATTGTAGTGACGAGTGAGATTTATATTGTTATATTCTCCAGATATGATCTCTAGGTGAAGTCTTGCTTTAAAACCCCATGGACTAGGCTTAACTTCTGATTTAATACACTTGGCCTTATATTCTCCTTCTGGGATTAACGGGTCATCATTGAGTTCACATTTGATATTGTTATTCATTGATTACGCCTCGCTGGTGGAATGAAATTTTTTACTGGTGAAGTATTCATCTAAGTCTGACACTTGATACCTAATAGACCTACTTCCTACCTTAATAAACAAAGGCCCATCACCTTCCCATCTCTTTCTACGAAACCATGCTTTGCTCATTCCGTATAGTTTTGACGCTTCCTTTTCATCTATGATTTTTTTACACATCACTTTTCCCTTGGTTGTTATGATGCGCTAAGTTTAGATACAGGTGGTCATTTGCCTATGGCGTAAATCTGTAGTTTTATAAAGAGGTTTTTAGCCACCTCTGCACCACCTTCTTATCTTTCCTTTTGTAAACTCTCCTTTTGAGTCATTAAATGCCGATGATATTAGTACTGACAGAGATTCCCAGTGCGGAGTTCCTGTTGCACCCCTTATTGTTTCTTCTAGTCTTCTGGCTAGGTATACAGCCCCTCTCAAGTATGTTGATTTTTCATTCATCCTATCAGCTAGAGTTGGAATGATTATAGATTTTGATATTGAATCTAAGTCTGATGTAATTTTTTTTAGTATTAAGTTATCGCCTGCTGAAAAATAACCATAATTGTACTTATATATTCTTTTAATATCTTTAGCGGTTTTTAATAAAGTGTCTTGCAATTCATCAGCATGTTGTTGTCTTTCCTTTCTTGTCATAAGGTGCTGTTGCTTTTCTGCATCTTCTACATAACCCCAAGCGCTAAGAGCCTCATCTATGATATTTGTAATGTCACCTGATTCTTCTACAGATTTATATAATTCCTCCCAAGCAAATTTTGATTGTTCATTTGTGATTGAAAAGAACATCTCTTCACCACGGTAATAAGACTCATAGTTTTTATGCTTAAAGTAGTTTTTAATTTCATCTGGCCACCAGTTTAGCAGCTTTGGATTTTGCAATATTTGTGGACGCAACATATCATTCATAATTTCACCTTGATATCAGCGGCTTCAATAATTGAATGTTCAATCTGTTGCATTGCTTTTCTAGGTCTTTCAATATCAAAACTGATATAACCACCAGTTACATCTTCATCGATAGCATGATTGACCAGGTGTTTAATAATAAATGACGACAGGTCTAAGCCTTCTGCAATGGTAATAAAAGTTCGACGAAGGTCGTGGATCATAAACTCAATCCCGCTTGTATTCTTTATATGACTTATTGCTCTTCGTGCTTCGGTTAAGTGTCCAGACTTACCGCCACCTGGAAAGATGAACTGCGAGTCAGAAGAAGATAGCTTCCTTATAAGAACATTGCCAATATAGTTTCCTAAGGGAAGTATATGATCCTTGCCATTTTTTGTTAGTCTTCCTGGTATGTTAATAAGCCTTCCCTTCAGATCAAACATTGACCACTCTAACGCTGCGCATTCGCTTCTACGCATCCCAGTAAATAGTAATAACATCAAGTAGTCTCTTGTCGTTTCATTACTGACAGTCTGTAGTGCTGACCACCAGTCTTGAAGTTGATACTTATGTATGACACTTTTACGTCTAGTCTTTTGATTCCACCTCTTTCTTTCAGTTAAAGCCGAGACAGGGTTCTCTGGAAGGCTTTTATTTTCTGCTCTAGTATGATTCCATATACCTCTTAAGAGTCTTGCAGCAAGGTCTGCATAATAAGGTCCGTGTGTTTCAGATATATCTAGATGCCAACTTAAAACCGCATTTGGCGTAATCGATGACAACCTTTTGTTTTTCCATTTAGACAATGCTCCTGGGTGGCTTGAGTCACTCTTAACACCTTTACGCCCACCTTTGCTTACGAATAGTCTCCGATAGTCATAAACAGTTTTCTTGGATAGGGGGCCTTTAGATCTTGGAGCATTTATATAGTTTTCGAATGCCTCACCTAGTAGTATTTTTTCAGATAAAACTATTCGTTTTTGCTCTAATGGGTCCTTGCCAGTGGCAACCTCTCCGAGCATCTTCTGAGCTTCTCTTCTGGCTTGTTCTACAGTTAGGTTGGGGTACGGGCCTATAGTGATTCTAGATTGCTTCCCATTGATTGTTTTCTCAATAATGAATGCCTTATAGCCACTTGAAGTTACCCTTATTCCAAAGCCTTTCAGGGTGTCATCCATGTAACGCCTCTGTGCAGACTTTCCTTCTGGAATAGGAAGAGAGTCAACCTTTCTTTTTGTGATATTCATGGCATTAAAATCTCGTGTCGTACTGGTGTCGTAAATAGAATTAATTACAGGTAGTAAACCTTCCTATTCAGTATAACACTTAAGCACCTATATATAAGGTATATTAGCACTCTGTAGCGCTTATTAACAAATGATATATATTGTTGTTCACTGATTTGTAATCAGTAGGTCGCCAGTTCGAGTCCGGCCTTCGGCACCATACCAAGTCTGATTAATAATAATCTTAGTTTTTATATCGTGTAGGTTTGATGGTAACCTTACAAAAAGCAAGAATGACTACTTATGAAGACAATGACTACTTATGAAGACGAGGTGGCGGCGTACATTTGGTTATTTTAGAAAAGAGTAAAGATAATATTAAGCATTGCTTTATTGTTGTCAAGTTATGGCGTGCTTGCAAAACTTAATGTTGATGGCGAGATAGAAAAGCTGTGCGTACAATATAAAAAAGAGTTAAAACAAAAAACATCATTAAAAAGCTCAATGCAGAACAAGAATTGATTAATGCTTATGTGGCTATTGTAGCGGTTCGTTGACAGTGCGATAAACTGGGTGTAGACTGTAAAATAGGAGAAGAAATAAAAAGCATCCAAAAAGAATTAATTAATATAGAGAAGAACTTTCTTTTCTAAAGATTTTCCAAATGTGGTATTGTCTTGCGCATGGTACGTAAAAACGAAGTAAGAGACTGTGTTGGTAGAGCTTAATTTATTACGTGATGATATTGACCCATTAACAGAATGGGGTGTAGTATTCCAGCAGTAGATCCTGATACAGTTGCTTTAGGTGGTTTGGTGCTAATATGACAGCAAGAGTTGTACAGAAAAGTATTGTGCTTTTTGGTTACCCAATGGAAGAGGTAGCAATTGAAGATAGACAAACCTTGCAAGATGACATCATTCACACCTTCAACTTCAACGTCGATGGTTATCGGGTCAAAAGATTTGCCCTTATCTGTTTAAGAACTTATTTTGTCGTAAATTCGCGCTTTGGTTTATTCTGGTCAAACCGTTAATAGTGGAATTGAACATACGCTCAGTCGCATTGGTGCACTGAAAAAAAATTACCTTTTTATTAGAATCCAGTGTGATGGCAGATATTAAGAAAGATAATATTGGTGAATCTTGGCGGTTTACGCTAACTTTTGCTGATTTTGGCAGTATTGCTATGTTCAATGCTGCTTATACAAGTAGTAACTTGTCTGCTACCAATCATTTTGGCGATGAGGCTGAATAATAACTACACTTATATTGTATCACCAATAGTATCAATATCTACTCGTGTCCCCATTGCTGAGGCTGAATTTGTTGGGTTTATTGCTAGTAGTTTAGAGAATAGTAATGCCACTTCTACTGTTTTGACGGTTTATCAATTTGGAATTAGCGCCCAAAGTGGGTTTTATCTATTGTTTGCTTATGTATTGATTGCACTTTTTTTGATTGATTTATAAAGCATCAATTATTGCCCGATATTATTACTTTATCATTGTTGTGGTTTTAATATTGATGGACATATTCATTTGCCTGATATGTTATTAATCGCTTCAGCACTTGGTATTTTATTCTTTTTTAGTATTATCTAGAATAATGCCATCCTTTTTAAGCTTTGCTAGCGCTCTTGAAAAGGACTCTGGCTTCATGGCTAAATAAGCAGCAGTTAAGGATTTTGAATAAGACAATTCAAATGTGTTGTTAATTTTGCTATGTACCAAGTACCAGCCTACTTTTTCTTTGGTGGTTTTTTAAACGAAATCTACGAAATCTGCAGCCACATCATAGTTAGGAGAGAAATGCATTGGTAAAACGACGTCTGTTTTGTTAATAAATATGCAGTACAATTTTACACCCCTTTCGTCAATTTTGGTTAGTTTAAACACCCCTTCATAATTAATATAAAGTTTAGAAGGCAGTTAATCGTATTCAGAGCTTTGAACAAACCAAATCAGTGGTGGATTTGATTTGCTATTTTGAGTTTAGTTTTACTAAAATTGGACAAACTTTTGATATTGTCTTTGCAGACAACTTGCTTGAGTTGAGTGAGATGGTTGAGGATGGTTTGCTTGAAATAACAAACCACTAAATTAAGGTAATGGATAAAGGTCAGTTATTGATTCGTAATATTTGTATGGTGTTTAATGCGTACCTTGCTTTGAGCAAGACCCAGTTTTTAAAAATTATCTAAGCACATCAAATTCTGGTGCAAGGTTTAGCTCAAAAGCGTTTGCTTTGATGCTTGGATTGATGCTGACTGAATCAAAGGTAACTAAAATTGTTTGATCCAGTTCATTGTTAAGCGAAATGGCTTGTAGCGTGTTATTTTTAAAACCAAAGCTCAATTGATTGGCTTGCTGGGTGCTATACCAATCAATCTTATCTTGTGTATGTGTATATTGTGGCGTACGGTTGATATCGCTAAGTCGATTAATAAGCCAATATAGTGGCGTTTGTGTTAAATCGGTTGTTTGTATTAAACTGGCCTGTTCTAATTCAATATCGACCAGCCACAGTTTAGTATTATTTAACAGTAGTATTTGCTTGTTTGGTACTAGTGTGTGCCAAATGAGTTGTCGAGGGCGTTTAAATAACAAAGTGCCAGAAGAGCTGGCTAGCAGCACGCCTGTATTGCTATAGGTGCTTTGTGTAAAGTTGGCACTTAAACGTTCAAATGAATTAAAAAAATTAGAAAACTCGTGATTACTGCTGGTAAAGCTAAAACTAGAAAATATAAGTATTAGAGTGCTTAAAAATTTAATCATTAGTATTAATGGGTTCAGGTACTAACACTTGGCGATTTCCAGCACTGTTCATGCTGCTTACCACACCACTGGCCTCCATGTCTTCAATAATACGCGCTGCGCGGTTATAGCCAATACGCATGCGACGTTGTAGGCTAGAGATTGAAGCACGGCGTGATGAGGTTACAATTTGCACTGATTCGTCATACAAAGCATCAAGTTCACCTGAGGTGCTTGAAGTGCTGTTTGAGACTTGTGAATCATCTGACTCACTATGGGCGTTAAGAATACCATCTAGATAATTAGTTTTAGAATTTTCTTTTAAGAAACTAACCACACGTTCAATCTCACCATCATCAACAAAGGCACCGTGTACACGAGTAAGGTGTGACATGCCTGGTGTCATATATAGCATATCGCCCATACCGAGTAATTGTTCAGCACCACCTTGGTCAAGAATGGTACGCGAATCAACTTTTGAAGAAACTTTAAAAGCAATGCGTGTGGGTATGTTGGATTTAATCAGACCAGTAATAACATCCACACTTGGACGTTGCGTGGCAATGATAATGTGAACGCCTGCAGCTCGAGCTTTTTGTGCTAAGCGCACAATGAGTGCCTCAACACGTTTGGCCTTAGCGCGATCTTCTTGGGCGAGTGCACCAAGCATATCGGCGTATTCATCAATCACCAGCATAATCAGCGGTAGCGCTTCTAACTCAGGCGCTGTCTCATCTTTATCGGCAGTGTTTGGATTGAATGATGGGTCAAGCAAAGACTCGCCTTTATTCTTAGATTGTTTGAGTTTCTCATTAAAGCCTTCAATATTACGTACGCTAAACTTAGCCAATAACGAATAACGACGTTCCATTTCATTAACACACCACCACAAGGCAGAAGCAGCTTGGTTCATATCTGTTACAACAGGCGTAAGTAAGTGTGGAATATCAGCATAACAAGCCAGTTCAACAATCTTAGGGTCAATCATAATAATGCGCACTTCTTCTGGCTTGGCTTTGAGAAGCACACTTAGAATCATTGCATTTAGTCCGACTGATTTACCCATGCCAGTTGCACCAGCAACAAGCAAGTGTGGCATTCTTGCTAGATTGGCAATAATAGGAATGCCATTAATATCCTTGCCCAGACCCATAGTTAAAGCAGAGCTAGATTTAATAAAATTTTCAGAAGCAAGGATTTCTTTAAGACTAATTATTTCACACTGTGCATTCGGAATTTCCAAACCAATAACGGGCTTACCAGGGATAACATCAACAATACGCACACTTTCAACCAACAGAGCACGAGCTAAGTCTTTGTTAAGGTTTATAATTTGACTGACCTTAACACCAGGTGCAAGTGATATCTCAAATTGAGTAACCACAGGGCCAGGCGTAATTGTAGTGACTGACACATCAAAGCCAAAATCTTTAAGTTTGATTTCAACTTGGCGCGACATGTCTTCTAACGCTTGCTTAGAATAACCTGTGGTATGTTCAGTTGGTTCGTCAAGTAAATCTAGGCTTGGTAAACCAGTAATGGTTGTTGTATTAAATGAGTTGGGAGAGGTAGCTTTTTTAATGCTCTTATTTGACCTTTCCTTTCCTTTCTTTATTTTAGTAAGTACACTTGGTTTGGCGTTTGATTGTTTGGGAGTGGTAGAAATCTTTATAGCTTTTTTGGTTTTAGCTTGTATTCTAATGTCACGTATTTTTGTAAAGAGACGATTCAACACGCTACCAGTAGAGGAGAAAATAGAAATCCATGAAGTGTTACTAGCAATACTAAAACTAATCATCATGATACTGAGATAAATAATGAGTGCTGCCGAGCCAAATAAAATACCAAAATAACGATGCATGGTAATGCCAATATAGCCACCAGAAGCACCTGTGTCTGTGAAGTTTTGAGTTAAAAATGCTGCACTAAAAGCAATCAATGTGATAAGCGCGATAAAACGAAAGGTGCTTACTGAGTATCTTGGCTTTTCTTGATTGGTGTGTTTGTGAATATTCCAACCTAGCCATATGAATGAGATTGGTATTAAATAGGCGCTATAACCTAAGATGGATAAGGAAATATCACTTAAATAAGCGCCAAATACACCCGAAAGATTGGCAACCGGTGCAACTAGAGCAACATCACCCGACCAAGGATTTTCGTTAGCAGAGTAGGTAAATAAGGCGGATAAAAAAATAAGACCCATGGTACTTAAAAAGATAAACAGCATTTCACTGGCTATTTTGGTGCGAGGTTTTTGTGGGTATCTTTTTGTGCTTATTTTGTTATTCTTTTTCAAGGTGGTTTATAATGTTTCTGAAGTATCCATAAAGTATAAAGTATTCATATGAGCGAAAATAAACATTGTAAAGTATTGATTGTTGGTTCAGGCCCTGCGGGTTATTCTGCTGCAATTTATGCAGCTAGAGCCAATCTTAACCCCGTTATTGTAAGTGGTATGGAACAAGGTGGCCAGCTGATGAGTACCACGGATGTGGATAATTGGCCTGGAGATGATGCTGGTGTTCAAGGCCCAGACTTAATGGCACGTATGAAAAAACATGCCGAGCGTTTTGATACACAAGTCATTAATGACACCATTACATCAGTTGATTTTGCCAAACGCCCTTTTGTTTTAAAAGGCGAGGCAACTACTTACACGGCGGATGCAGTAATTATTGCAACGGGCGCAAGTGCGCGTTATTTAGGTTTAGAGTCAGAAGAAAAATTTAAAGGCAAGGGTGTATCTGCTTGTGCAACGTGTGATGGATTTTTCTATCGAAATCAAAGGGTGGCAGTGATTGGTGGCGGTAATACAGCGATTGAAGAGGCGTTGTTTTTGTCAAATATTGCTGATTACGTTACCATTATTCATCGCAAGGATAAATTTTCTTCTGAAAAGATTTTATCTGACCAGTTAATTGAAAAGGCAAGAACAGGCAATATTACCATCGAATATAACCACAATCTTGATGAGGTGTTGGGTGATGCCATGGGTGTGACAGGACTTCGTTTAAAAGACAATGATGGAAAGACAAAAGACATCAATGTACATGGTGTGTTTATTGCTATTGGGCATACGCCCAATACGGCTATTTTTGAAGGGCATTTAGAAATGGCTCATGGTTATATTAAAGTACAAAGTGGCATACAAGGCAACGCAACGCAGACTAGTGTAGAGGGTGTATTTGCAGCAGGTGATGTGTCAGACTATATTTATCGTCAGGCGATTACTTCAGCTGGATCGGGCTGTATGTCAGCATTAGATACTGAGCGATTTTTAGGCGAATAAACTTTTTTTAGGTATAATTCTAATTTTTTACCTAAAAAAAGGGTGTAAATGGCTACATAGCTCAGTTGGTAGAGCAAGGGACTGAAAATCCCTGTGTCCCTAGTTCAATTCTAGGTGTGGCCACCATATTCAATTAAGCGTACTGAAGTGCGTTTTTTGTTAAGGTCATCAGTCAAAAAAATTCTATTTTACGAAACCATCATTTTATCGATTTATTATGCAGCCCTATAGGGTATTTAAGTTTAAAAGTAGCAGGTAATGATGATGTTTGGTGTATTATATAATAAATATTAGAGTTTTATTATATAATAAGTTTGCAATATTATTATTATAATGATATAATACTCGCATGTCGCCACTCTCTCCCCCCCCTTCTTTATAGAGATAATGTGGTGACATGCTCATTTATTTAGAATACGTTATTAAAAATAAAACACATATTTTTTATCATTAGGCACACTCACACTCTTTGAAGTTTCTGGTTAATAAGTTGCGTTTTCCAACTAGTGTAGTATTTCAGGGCTAATCTAGTTTTGAGCAATCTTCCTCATTGTCACAAGTAAGTCAGTATCAAGTTTTGATATTTCGTACAAACCTTTAATCATCTTTAGGGCGGTCTTTCATCTGTGGTTGAGATTTTTTGCAAGCTTAAGCCTACTAAATAACCCTGACACATTGTAATAGCTGCTAGGTTTTACGCAAGCAAAGCCGCATAAAATATCATGCGCACTAGTAGATGATGCAGTGTGGTTTCTAATTAATTAAAGTTAAGTTTATTACTTATAATTTGTTAGCAAGAATTTGCATGACTGCCATACGTACTGCAATGCCATTAGTAACTTGTTGTAAGATGATTGATTGATTGCCATCAGCCACGCTTGAGTCAATCTCAACGCCACGATTAATTGGGCCTGGATGCATTACAATGGCACCTGGTTTTGCCAATGCTAGGCGTTTTGGTGTGAGTCCAAAATTATCAAAGTATTCTTGTTCGTTGGGGATATCGGCTTCAATCATACGCTCTTTTTGTAATCTTAATACGATTACCACGTCGCAATTTTTAAGCCCTAGCTCAATGTTACCAAAACGTTTAATTGCTGAATAAGGCTTCAAATCATATTGTAAGACTTTTGGAGCAATGAGGCGAATATCAGTTGTGCCTAGCGTTTTAAGTGCTTGAATATCAGAGTGAGCAACCCGTGAATGCGTGATATCACCCACAATAGCGACTGATAAATCCTCAAATGTTTTTTTGTATTGGCGAATACTGAGCATATCAAGCAGTGCTTGAGTTGGGTGGGCATTAATGCCATCGCCTGCGTTTAGAATGGAGACATCTTTTAAATATTGTGCCACGTGGTGTGGCAGGCCGTTTTGTTTGTGGCGAATCACAAACATATCAATTTGCATGGCTTTAAGTGTGCGCATGGTGTCAAGCAAATCTTCATTTTTTTTGAGTGCTGAGTTGGCAAGATCAACGTTGATGATATTAGCACTACTGCGCATTGCAGCAATTTCAAACGTGTTACGTGTACGCGTTGATGGCTCAAAAAATAAATTAGCAATAGACATATCATCTAGTGCTTTGGATTTTCTTAAATTGCCAGAAGTATCAATTAGGCTATCGGCCTTATCGAGAATGTGCGTTAAGTGCTGTTTAGAAAGACCTTCAAGACCTAATAGATGAATTAATTGATCAGAGTCATCTAGTTGGATGTGGTTACTAATCAAATCTTTTTTCATTGAGCCATGTTTGTAATATTAACTGTGATGATTGTTTGTCGACATCGCCACGTTGTGCATTGTGATGATGATGATTGTATTTTAAAAGTTTTTTAGCTTCATTTGAGGATAAATATTCATCGATCAATTCGACCTCAATTTGGTAGCGATTTTTTAACTTTTTGCCAAATGATTTAGCGATAAAAGTCATTGTCTGTTCTTTGCCTTTTTGGTCAAATGGCAAGCCAACAATTAACTTGTTAATATTATGGGCACTAACAACGTCATCAAATGCAGCCCAATTGGTTGAACCATTTTTATGGTGTTTAATCACCTTAATGCCCGTTGCTTGTGCGGTTAAACTATTGGCGATTGCAACGCCAGTACGCTTAGTACCAACATCAAATCCCAAGTAAGTGTTAATACTCACTGAAGTTGTTGTAATAATTGATAGCCAACGTAGCCATCAATTGGTAAGTTGTTTGCTTTTTGGTAGGCTCGTGTTGCACGGCGGGTTTTTGGTCCTGGTATACCATCAGGTTCGCCTGTATCAAAGCCAAGTTGATTTAGTGCAGTTTGAATTTGTTTAATATCAACCCGACTCAGTGAAGGCTCGGTAATAGATTTTGAAAATAATTGATTTGCCCCAGTTAAACGATCAGACAAATGTCCCACAGATAGTGCATACAAGATTGAACGATTCCACCTAAGAATGGCGTGAAAATTTCGATAAACTAAGAATGTTGGACCGTTATGGCCCATTGGCAATATGAGGGAGGCTTGCATGTTTGAATTGGGTAAATTAGTGTTATTAGTTGTACGCACACCTAACGTCTGCCATTCATTGACTGTCTTTTTAGTGCTTAAATTTGCCAGATGATAATTAAAAGTTTTAGGAATGTTAACCTCACGACCCCAGCGTTCGCCTTGGTGCCAACCAATCTTTTTTAAAAGGTGTGCTGCACTTGCAAAAATATCCGCTTGCGTGTGCCACAAATCAATCTTTCCGTCAGTGTTAGCGTCTATGGCGTAAGCGGCAACATTGGTGGGCATAAATTGCATGTTTCCCATTGCACCTGCCCAAGAGCCTTGGGCATTTAAAGGTAGTTTTTTCTCATCAATCAATTTGAGTAAAGTTAATAATTCATGGGTAAAAAACTTACGTCGGCGCTTGTCAAAACTTAGTGTGGCAAGTGAGCGAATTAGATGCATTTTGCCAACATTTTTGCCATAATTGGTTTCTAAGCCCCAAAAAGCCACAATAATTTGTGATGGCACGCCGTATTTTTTATAATTTTCTTGTAGGAGTTGTTGGTGTTGTTGAAGCTTTATCACACCTTTATCAAGCCTATTTTGACTCACTCTTAAGTTTAGGTAACGCCAAAAATTAAGGTTAAATTCTGCTTGATTGCGGTCATATTCTAATACTTTTGGGTTTGGCGTTAAATCATTAAAAGCACCATCAAGTGTGGCTTGCGAAATGCCTAATTTTGTGGCTTGCAAACGAATGTTGCTTAAGAACTGTGCAAAACTATGCGTGTTGGATGAGCCTTGGGTATCATCTGCATATACAAAGGATATCAGTAGCAAACAAAAAATAAATCTTAACATGCTAAAATTATAATGCCTAAATTGTTGACAATTTTTATCTTTTTATCTTTAAGTGCTTGCGGTGTTGATGAAACAACACAAATCATCACCGGCACTACAATGGGCACTAGTTATAGTATCAAAATCAACAATAATCATGTTTCAAAACCAGTCATTAATAAACATCTTGATGAAATTGAGCAGATATTTTCTACTTGGAATGAAGCTTCTGAGCTTTCGCAATTGAACGAAGCGCCGATTAATCAGTGGATAAAAGTGTCAGATGAGTTGTTTTTTGTTTTAAGTCAGGCAAAAAAAATACACAGGCAGACGCAAGGTTTTTTTGACCCCGGTATGGGTCGTTTAATTGATGTTTGGGGTTTTGGTGCTGTTAGGGTTGGTGCAAAACCCAGTCGGGAGAACATAGTTCAAGCATTGGCAATCTCATCTATTGAATATTTACGTTTGAGTAATTCACGAGTTAAAAAACTTAAAGATATTCATATTAATTTGTCTGCCATTGCTAAGGGCTATGGCGTGGATGCACTGACAAATATGCTTATTAAGCAAGGATTTAAAAATTTTATGGTGGAAATTGGTGGCGAGGTGATGGCTCAAAGTCAGTGGACGATTGGTATTGAAAAGCCAAATCATGGCATGCCAATTGCCATTGAATTGCAAAACCAAGCCATTGCTACCTCAGGGGATTATCGCAATTATCTCAAATGGCAAGGAAAAAAATATCAACACATTCTAAATCCTAACACAGGCTTGCCGGTTAATACCGATCTAAGTTCTGTTAGTGTGATTCATAACAGCGCCATGATGGCAGATGCTTATGCAACTGCAATGATGGCAATGGGTAGTCAAAAGGCTAAAATATTAGCACAACAACTTAATCTATCAGTGGTGCTTATTTTGAACCAGCAACATGCTTTTAAAGTGCTGAAAATCAATTAAGACAAAATCTTGGTTATAATCTAAGTGTTTGTTTTGTAATTGATTAAAATAAAAATATGCCTAACTATAGACCACTTGCTGAAACGTTAAGACTAAAAAGTTTAGATAATTTTTTTGGTCAATCATATCTGTTAAACACTCAGTATCCATTTCGCCAAGCGATTGATAATCACCGATTGCATTCTATGATTCTATGGAGCCCATTAGGCACAGACAAAACGACTTTAGCAAGGATTATTGTCAGCCAAGTTAAAGGATATTTTGAACAATTAAATGCCGTGTTAGATGGGGTGAAAGAATTGCGAGCAGTGGTTGAGAATGCTAAGAAATTTCAGAAAATTGGCAAACAACCGCTACTGCTTGTGGATAAGATTCATCGTTTTAATAAAACCCAGCAAGATGGGTTTTTGCCACATATTGAATCGGATTTATTACTGCTGATTGGGACAACAATTAAAAATCTTTCTTTTGAAATTAATAAAGCGTTACTTTCGCATTTAAGCGTTTATATACTAAATGCGCTAAATAACAGGAACTTGAGCAAATATTACAAAGAGCGTTCAGGCATGAGTCATTAAACTTTGCCAAATTAAAGTGCTTAGAATGCAGACTATTAGTGCAAGTAGTGGTGATGCACGTCGATTGATCAATATTGTAGAACAAATTTCTTTGTCAGGATTAACCTTGTTAAATGTTGAATCGCTCAATCAGCTATTACAAGACAAAATTAATATCTTTGATAAGGGTGGCGATGTTTTTTATCAACAATTGTCTGCTTTTCATAAATCAGTACGTGGTTCGTCTCCTGATGGGGCTTTGTATTGGATGGCAAGAATACTGATCCAGATGCGCTAGAAATTACACTTAATACCTTGGGATGTATTTACGGCGTATAGGCGCTAAAGAAGACAATCGAGCCCGGGGGCTTAAGCTGTGGTGTATTTGTGCAATGCGCCGACCTATTTTCCCAGTGAATTAGGCGAACAGACTTATTATCAGCCTAGTAATCAAGGTTTAGAGGTTAAAATTGGTGAAAAATTGAAACAATTAAGAGGTTTGTAATGAGTGTTTTGCCCACAGTTCTAGCAATTAGTATTGGTGCAACTATTGGTGCTAGTATGCGTTATTACTTAACCCAATTAATGAATGCCACACTTGATTCAGGTTTTCCTTACGGTACTTTAGGCGTGAATGTCTTAGGCTCATTTTTGGCAGGTATATTGGTGGTGATTGTGCTTGAAAAAGCTGTTTTACATGAAGCATATCAGTTGATGTTGCTGGTTGGTTTAACGGGCTCATTAACCACCATGTCAACCTTATCTTGGGAGTCTATTGAAATGATTAGTCTTGGATATTACGGACAAGCGGGGCTGAATATTCTGCTTAACGTTGTCTTATCTCTGTCTGCTGCCGGTATAGGTGTGGCATTGGCCCGATATTTATTGATTCCTCAATAGCAATTAGTGTTAATCTCTTCTTCAATAACATCAAATAATTTACCTGCAATATTAAGACCAAACTGTGCGTCTAGCTCGCGAATGCAAGTCGGACTGGTAACGTTAATCTCAGTAATATAATCACCAATGACATCTAGCCCAACAAACATCAAACCTTTGGCTTTAAGTGTGGGCGCGATTTGTTCGCATAGATATCTATCTCTATTACTTAATAGCTGTCCAATACCTTTAGCACCGGCAGCAAGGTTGCCTTTAAAACTACCCTTGGCAGGAATGCGAGCAAGTGCATAATCGATTGGTTTGCCGTTAATCAACAAAATACGTTTGTCACCTTTATCAATGTCAGGCAAAAACTCTTGAGCCATGATTGGGCGCTTGCCATTGTTTGTTAGGCGTTCTAATATAGTATCTATAGCTGTATCATTCGTTTCAAATTTAAAGATATCACGCCCACCCATCTCATTAAGTGGTTTAATGACCGCAGTATTTTGCGTTTTAATAAAGGCCTTAATCTTACTTTGATTAGCACTAACCAGCGTTTTAGGCATGCAATGTGGGAAATTAAGAGCAAATAATTTCTCATTAGCATCACGCAAGGATTGGGGCTTATTAACGACTAATACGCCTTTATTTTCAGCTTGCTCTAATAGATAAGTGCTGTAAATGTAGGTCATATCAAAGGGTGGATCTTTGCGCATTAGAATGACGTCAAATTCATCAAGCACCATGACTGTACTGGCTTCTTTTTCAAACCAGTGATTAAAATTATTGCTAACTGTGGTTTTTGCACAATCGGCAAATACTAAGCCATCTTGAGTGAACAAATCAGCAGTATCAAAGCTGTAAATCTTCCAGCCTCGTTTTGATGCTTCTAACATCATAGCCAAGGAAGAGTCTTTTTTTGGATTAATAGTGCTGATATCATCCATTAATACAGCAATTTTTATTCTTTTCATATTGAAATATTATAGTGTATAATTTACATCTTTTAGTGCGGGGTGGAGCAGTTCGGTAGCTCGTCGGGCTCATAACCCGAAGGTCATAGGTTCAAATCCTGTCCCCGCTACCAGTTAAGTGCTCTTTTATTATTTTGTTAATAAAAGAGTTGACGACCCCCTTCTCTAGGGGGTTTTTGTTATGCGTAGAAAGGCAAACGAGTAGAAATATATGGCAAGAGTGACTGATAAAATTACCCATTTAATTGAGCCTGTTATTAAGGACATGGGCTATGAATTGGTGGGCATTGAATACGTTGCTAGCGGCAAGCACAGTATCTTAAGGGTTTTTATTGATACAGACAAAGGCGTTGGCGTTAATGATTGTGAAAAAGTCTCTCGTCAATTGAGTAGTATTTTTGATGTGGAAGAGCCGATTAGTGGTCAATACATCTTAGAGGTTTCATCGTCTGGTATTGAGCGCCCATTGTTTCATAAGGGGCATTATCAGCGTTTTTTAGGTGCTGATATTAAGTTGCGTATGGTTAGGCCGATTGATGGACAGCGTGATTTTTTTGGTGCAATTGGTTGTGTTAATGAGGTTGATAATACGATTAAGTTGGTCGGTGAATTGGGTCCAGTTATTTTGGATATTGATCTGATTGAAAAAGCAAATTTAGTGGTTGATTTTTAAGCCCAATTGGGTAATTTAGGAGAATAAAGACATGGACGGCAAAGAATTATTTTTAATGGTTGAGGCAATTTCAAACGAGAAAAATATCTCTAAAGAGGAGGTGCTTGAGTCATTAGAAGAGGCATTGGCTATTGCGACAAAAAAACGTAATAATATTGATGTGCATGTTGAAATCGACAGACAAACGGGCGAGTTTTTAACCTTCAGGCAGTGGATGGTTGTGGCAGATGACGAACCATTTGTTGATGATGACGGCACTGAATTTGATTCAGAATTGCATATTTATGCAAAAGAAGCGAGTGGTATAGCAATTGATGATTACGTGCGTAAGTCAATCGAAACACAAGAGTTTGGTCGTATTGCAGCACAAATTGTTAAGCAAGTGATTATTCAAAAGGTTCGTGAAGCAGAAAGAGAAGTGATTGTTAATGATTATTCCTCTCGCATTGGCGAGGTAATTATGGTTACGGTTAAGCGGGTTGATAGAGGAAATGTTTATGTAGATATGGGTGGTATTGATGGCATGATTCCTAAATTTGACCTTATTCCTAATGAATCAGTGCGTAAAAATGACCGTTTAAGAGCCTATATTAAAGAGGTGAAATCTTCTGTTCGTGGTGCGCAAATTTTCCTATCGCGTAGTGTGCCTGAAATGATGATTGAACTGTTTAAAATGGAAGTGCCTGAAATTTCTGAAGGCGTGATTGAAATCATGGGCGGTAGTAGAGACCCAGGTTTGCGCTCGAAACTAGCAGTCAGAGCTAAAGACAAGCGTATAGATCCTATTGGTTCTTGTATTGGTATGCGTGGTGCGCGTGTTCAGGCGGTATCAAATGAGCTAAATGCTGAGCGTGTTGATATCATTCTTTGGGATGAGAGTCCTGCACAATTTGTGATTAATGCAATGGCACCTGCACAGGTGAGTTCAATTATTGTTGATGAAGATAAGCATTCAATGGACATTGCGGTTGAGGATGACCAGTTAGCATTGACTATTGGTCGTGGTGGCCAAAACATTAAACTTGCTTCTCGTTTGACTGGCTGGAAATTAAATGTAATGTCAACAACCCAAGCTGATGAGAAACAAGTACAGGAGACGCTAAAAATTAGCGATAAACTTGCCGATCAATTAGGTGTTGATTCTGAAGTGGCAGGCGTGTTGATTGAAGAAGGATTTGGCAGTGTGGATGAACTGGTTGATGCAGATGCACAAGTCTTAGAAAGTATAGAAGAATTTGATACATCAATGGTTGGAGAGCTTCAAGAGCGCGCATCAGATGCACAATTAGTACAGGCTTTGGGAGATGCTGAAGCTTCTGAGGTGCTCATGAGCGTTGAAGGTGTTAGTGAGGATTTGGCGAGTGCATTAATTGAAGCAGACATTGTCACTGTTGATGACTTAGCGGAGTTATCTATCGATGAATTGCTCGATATTCAAGATATGGATACCGAGACAGTATCCAGTGTTATCATGACCGCAAGAGAAAATGAAGGATGGTTTGATTAATTTAGTGTTAGAATTTATTTTAAGTTAATAATTATAAAAAAAATATAGGCAAGCATTATGGCACACACAGTCCAAACACTCTCTAAATTATTGAAAAAGACGCCTGATGAGGTAATCACAATTCTGATTAATGCTGGTGTTGATGGTAAAAATTCAGACTCTACCATTTCAGCAGAAGAAAGAAAAATTTTGATGAGCGGTCTTTCAAAACGCCCAAGTAGTAAATCTAGTATATCTATCTCTCGTAAGGTAGGCGCTAAGTCCAGTACCAGTTCAGCAAGTGGTGTTAAGGTGCAAGTTAAGAAAAAACGCCTTACAAAGTCAGCCACAACGACTGATGAACAGCCTGAAATCGCTGCTCAAGCTGCTCAAGCTGCCTTGGATGCTGGTCGTGATGCAGATGAAAAATTATTAGCCCAAGATGCCAAGCGTTTGAAAATGGTGCGTTTGCAAAAAATCCAAGCAGAGGCACTAAAAGCCCAGAAAGAAACGATCAAACAAGCACCAGTGCAAGAAACTGCAAAAAAAGTTGAAAAACCCAAAACGGCAGATAAGTCTAAAGAAGATAAAAAACCTAAACGCTTGCGTAGTGCACCTAGTGGTAATAATACTCGCAGGCAGCTTCACGTTGCTAGACATAATCCAAATCGAAAGCTGAAGAAAAAAGACAGAACACGCTTGTCACAAAAAGTACAAGAAGAGCAGGCGCAACATGCTTTTCAAAAGCCTGTTGAAAAAGTGATTCATGAAATTGTTATTGTTGAGAATATTAAAGTAACCGAACTTGCACAAAAGATGGCCACCAAAGCTGGAGAAGTGCTTAAAGTGTTAATGGACATGGGTGTTATGGTAACACTAAATGATGTGATCGACCAAGATACCGCCATGTTAGTTGTAGAAGAAATGGGACATAAAGGCATTGCCAGTGTTGAAGAAACCATTGAAGATGTATTAATTGAGCAGTCAAAATCTAGTGGTAATGAAAGTGCTAGACCACCTGTTGTAACTATTATGGGTCATGTTGACCATGGCAAAACCTCATTGCTTGATTACATTCGTCAAGCCAAGGTAGTAAACAGTGAAGCTGGTGGTATTACGCAACATATTGGTGCTTACCAAGTTCACTCAAACGGTAACACTATTACTTTTATTGACACACCAGGACATGCGGCATTTTCAAAAATGCGCTCTCGTGGTGCTAATGCGACTGATATTGTTATTTTGGTGGTGGCCGCTGATGATGGTGTGATGCCACAAACGATTGAGTCCATCAAACACGCACAAACCGCAGGTGTGCCAATGATTGTTGCCATTAATAAGATAGACAAAGAAGGGATGGATATTGACAAAATTAAGCAAGTTCTTTCAACGCATAATGTTATCTCTGAAGATTGGGGTGGCGATGTGATGATGATACCCGTATCAGCGCGTACTGGCGAAGGCATGGATGCTTTATTAGACGCAATCTCACTAACTGCTGAGGTTTTAGAATTTTCAGCAGTGATTAAAGCGCCAGCACATGGCACTGTACTAGAGGCACGCCTTGAAAAAGGCCGTGGTAAGGTCACCACGATCTTGGTGCAATCAGGCACGTTGAATAAAGGCGATATCATGATTGCTGGATTTGAATATGGCAAAGTGAAACAAATTGTGGATGACAAAGGCAAAGTGCTTAAATTAGCCACACCATCAATGCCTGTAGAAGTGCTGGGCTTGTCTGGTGTGCCTAACTCTGGTGATGAAGTGTTAGTGGTGGATAGTGAGCGTAAGGCTCGTGAGGTGGCTGATTTTAGAAAAGCCAAAGACCGTGAGGCGCAATTACAAAAACAACAAGCATCGAAGATGGAGAACTTCTTAATGAAAATGGAAGAAGGCGATGTTTCAACTATTAATGTATTGCTTAAAGCAGACGTTAGGGGTTCAGCGCAAGCATTGATTGAAGCCTTGGAAGAATTATCAACGGATGAAGTTAGAGTAAAAGTAGTATCAAGTGGTGTTGGTGGTATTAACAATACTGATATTACATTGGCAGTAACTTCTAATGCTTTGGTGCTTGGCTTTAATGTACGTGCTGATGCTGTTGCACGTAAAACGGCCGACAATGAAGGTGTTCGTGTTGAATATTACTCAATTATTTATAATTTAATTGATGATGTGAAGGCAATTATGAGCGGTTTACTTAGCCCTGAACTTAGTGAAAATATTATTGGCATTGCCTTTGTTAAGGATGTATTCAGATCTCAAAAAATGGGTGATATTGCAGGATGTATGGTTGAGGAAGGTGTGGTTAGACGTGACAGTCCAATTCGAGTATTGCGCGATAACGTGGTTATTTTTGAAGGCGAGCTAGAATCACTAAGACGTTTTAAGGACGATGTTAAAGAAGTGAAATCAGGTACTGAATGTGGTATTGGCGTCCTTAATTACACAAGTGTTCAGTCAGGTGACCAGATAGAAGTTTTTGAACGTGTTGAAAGGGTACGTACCCTTTAGATTTTTGATAAAAGTGCTAGAACGAGCCTCTTATAGAGTTGAAAGAATTAACGAACTTATTCGTCGTGAGTTGACGCTATTATTAAGAACAGCCACCAAAGACCCAAGATTAAGTGGCGTGGTGATTACGGATGTATTGGCAAGTCGTGACCTAAGCAGTGCCAGGGTTTTTTATACAGTCACTAAAGAAGATAGAGCAGTGGTTGAACCGTTACTTGGTAAGGCTAGTGGTTTTTTTCGTTCGTGTTTGTCAAAAACGCTAGAGCTTCGCTATACACCTGCACTTAGATTTATCTTTGACCCTGCGCCTAACACAGGCGCAAGGATTGAACAACTACTGTCTAAACTTTAACAAACTGTTGCACCAGCTCATCCCATGTCAAGACGCAGTCCAAAAGGTAGAGACATTAATGGTATTGTTTTATTAGATAAAGATGTTGGTTTAAGTTCTAATACTGCCTTACAAGAAGTAAAACGACTTTTTTTTGCCAAAAAGGCGGGACATACAGGTGCGCTAGATCCTTTAGCCAGTGGTATTTTGCCAATCTGTTTAGGGCAAGCGACTAAAATTGCACAATTTTTACTAGAGGATAATAAGCGTTATTTTGTGCGTGGTAAGTTGGGGCAAATGAGCGATACAGGTGATTGCGAAGGCAGTATTATCAAAACCCAGCCTTTTGAGCATTTGAGTGACAGTGAAATTGCTAAGGCGGCTATAAGCTTTAAGGGTAATATTTTGCAGATTCCACCTATGTATTCAGCACTCAAAAGAAATGGGCAGCCATTGTATAAACTTGCCAGACAAAGTATAGAAGTAAAAAGAGAGTCACGCCCAGTTACCATTCATAAAATTATTTATCTTGGATATGAAAATGGCATGCTTTCGCTTGAAGTAACGTGTTCTAAAGGCACTTATATTCGCACTTTAATAGAAGATATTGGTAAAAGACTAGATTGTAGTGCGCATGTTGTTGAACTCAGGCGCACAGGTTTTGCACATATTGATACCAGCCAAACCTTTAAATTTTCTGACCTTAAGGTGTTGGCATCAGATGATTATCAAGCGCTAGATGAGAAAATTTTTGCCAGTGAAGCCATGCTACCAAATCTTGAGGATGTTTACCTGAGTGAGATCCAAAGCGTGGATATCAAGTTTGGCAGAGAAGTTCAAACAGATAAGCAAGGATTGCTCAAAGTGAAATTATTTGATGATAAAAAACAATTTTTGGGCATTGGACAGCGTCAAGAAAATGGGATAATTGCACCAAAAAGGTTATTTGTATGAGCAAAAAAGACGCACTGGTTGGTTATTATTTTAATAACAATTTAATGCACTCTATCAAGGGCGATAAAAGCCTGCGCGAAAGTGTTTATAACCGCGAACGAGCTTTTAATATTGTAGATGACCACTTAGACGAATTGGTTGATGTTTGGCTGTTTTTGCTACTTAAAACGGGTACATATCGTTTGGTGATTGGGCTCAATAATGCAGAGGTGCGTATTGCATCAGTGTTTGACCCATTTAATACCGAGGTGCATTTAGCAGGTGATTTGTTAAAGTCTAACTATGTTGATTTTCATTTTAATAAAATTAGCCTTGATGAAAAAGAGAAACTTATTAAACGCATTTATTTAATGCTTGAAAAAGATAAGACCTTTGTCCTACTTTCAAAAGATTGGCAGCAGTCTTTGTTAGATAGAAATCAAAAAATGCAGCAGTTAACTCATGAGGACGATTTGCATTTTATCTTGCAAAACATTCCAAAATTACGCCATCTTGAGGGTTATTATTTACGTTCAATTACCATTAATTTGTTTAATTCAACCGTATCAATGTCGTTTAATTGCGATGGTACGCAAATTATGTCACATAAAAAATTTAAAGAATTTATTACGGAGTACTTATGAAGATTCTAGTTATTGGCGGCGGCGGTCGCGAACATGCTTTGGCCTGGCAGTGTGCCAAATTTGATACAGTCAGTCAAGTATTTGTCGCCTCTGGTAATGCTGGTACACAGTTAGAAAATAAATTGACCAATGTTGATATTGCTGTAGAGGATATAGCGGGTTTAATTAATTTGGTAAAAATCAATCAAGTCAATTTAACCATTGTTGGTCCTGAAGCGCCACTGGTAATAGGCGTGGTTGATCGTTTTCAAGCCGAAGGCTTGGCAATTTTCGGGCCAACTCAAGTCGCCTCACAATTGGAGGGATCTAAAGCATTTTGTAAGGATTTTTTAGAGCGTAATAGCATTCCTACGGCGTATTACGACGTATTTACCGAAGTAAACTCCGCTATTCAATATGTTAAAAATAAAGGCGTACCTATCGTGATTAAGGCTGATGGCTTGGCTGCAGGCAAGGGTGTGATTATTGCTCATACGCAAGCTGAAGCCGAGGATGCAATTATTGGTATGTTACAAGGCAATCGTTTTGGTGAGGCAGGTTCATGCGTGGTGATTGAAGAGTTTTTGAGTGGTGAAGAAGCAAGTTTTATTGTGATGTGTGATGGTAAAAACGTTTTGCCAATGGCAACCTCACAAGACCATAAAGCTCGTGATAACAATGATAAAGGTCCAAACACTGGTGGTATGGGTGCTTATTCTCCAGCACCTATTGTTACCGATGAGATTTTTCAGGCAGTGTTGGATAAAGTTATTTATCCAACTGTTGATGCAATGGCAGCAGAAGGAAATACCTACACAGGGTTTTTATACGCAGGGCTGATGATTGACCAAGATAATAATTTTAAAGTATTAGAATATAACTGTCGCTTTGGCGATCCTGAAACTCAGCCGATTATGATGCGTCTTAAGTCTAATCTGGCAGACTTATGCCTATTGGCAACGCAACAAAAATTAGACCAAGCGAATATTGAATGGGACAGGCGCTCATCAATGGGTGTGGTTTTAGCGGCTAACGGTTATCCAGATAATTACACTTCTGGTGAAGTGATTGGTTTGCCAAAAAACAGTGCATCGGCAAAAGTATTCCACGCTGGCACCAAGATGGATGGTGATAATGTTGTTAGTAATGGTGGGCGTGTTTTATGTGCCACTGCACTTGGAATAGACATCAAAGATGCACAAAAAAATGCTTATGCGCTACTTGAAAAGATCAACTGGGAAAATGCTTATTATCGAGATGATATTGGTTTTAAAGCGATTGATAGTTAGTATTATACTATGTTTTTATTATGAAAATTGTATCTCCACCCAAATTTTTTATGCAGGATTTGTTAGAATTAGCAGTTGTAAAAATTCAACAAGAAGTAATACCTCGTATAACTGATGAAAAAAAATCGCTATCTGCATTGGAATAAAATACGCCATCTATAAAGTACCTGAATTCTTTGATGATATTGAGTAATATTGGCACTTTATTAAATTTTCACGGATGCAGCAGCAAAGGCTTGTTTTATTATGTGGACAAGAAGCAAAATCAACAACAAACATTAAAACTACTTGCTGTATATTTAGCCGATAGAAGGCTAAACCCTCGTCAAGCCATGATTGTTCAACACGCTATCAAAGATCCGGGAATGGGTTACACCATTGCAGGGTATAAATTATCTTACCATGTTAGTTATGCAACAGCTAAATCAGATTTAGAAAAACTAGACTTATTACAACAATTCAAACGTGAGCGTGCCTTTGTGTTTATTGCGCCAAATGATTTGGGGCAAGGAATTAAAGCATATCAATGATTATTGTCGGCGTGGATGAAGTTGGCAGGGGCTATTTGGTAAGCAATGTTGTGGTAGGTGCCGTTATTCTGCCAAATAATTCTGATTTGCCTGAGTTGACTGATTCAAAAAAACTGAGTGAGAAAAAACGTAGACTTTATATGCGTTGATTACCAATCAACGCCAGCGGGGCGGGCAAGTGCGACTGAAATTGATAAAATTAACATTTTGCAGCTCACTATGTTGGCCATGCCCGCCGTGCTATTGAGCGTCTAAATATCAAATATGACCAGGTGTTCTGCCTTGAGCTTGAAAATTGTACACCAATTATTAAAGGCGATTTAACTGAGCCAGTTATATCAGCAGCATCGATTATTACCAAAGTAACGCGTGATAGAGAGATGATTGAATTGGATAAACTTTACCCAAAGTATGGTTTTACCAAACACAAAGGTTATGGCACCAAGGTGCATATTGAAGCTTTAACAAAGTTTGGCGTTATCAGTGAACACCGGTATTCATTTACTCCGGTGAAAAATTTGTCCCTGTAGTATCCTATCTAACGCCCTAATTTGACGCTGTAAGTCAACTTTTTTTGCTCAGGTTCAACTCTACGTTTATCTTACAAGTGCTTTTTAAGCCTATCGCGTTCTATTTCAGCCTTGGGACGAATTTTTAGATAATTAAATAACTTAACAATCTTGTAAACACCCTTGGCTTTAGCAGCAGTTTTGGCGGCCATATCCGCTTCGCGCTTAGTCAAAGCACCCATTAAATAAACTACCTGATCTTCAACCATCACCCGAACATGGGTTGGATGAAATACTTCCTGATTTTGAAATAGAAGCTCAACTTGTATGGTGATGGTTGAATCTTTGGCTCGGCTAAGCAGCCCGCTTGAAGGCCCGAGTTTAATTTCATTAAATATTTGTGAAATTTTTGGCACTTGATGTTGTGCTTGCTTGTTGACATAAACGCGTATTTCGGGTGTTAGCACTTCTCCAGCAATGAGTACTGTTTTGTTATAAACCATAAAATTAAGATGTGCATCACTTAATGTTGAATCTTCGATAGACCAGGTTAATAGCCTTAAGGCAATAGTTTTGTCATCTAATATTTCCCCAATACTACGCCTGTCGTTACTTATTGAAATTACTGAACTAACAGTTGAGACGCCTTGAATGGCTGGTGTACAGCTTGTTAGAAATAAAGAGCTTGCTATTAAAAGTATTGATAGAATGATTTTTTTCATAATGCTTAGCTTTCGAAAGCGTCTTTTTATTTTAATTTATTTTAAATCAGATTCAAGCCCGATAACATTAAACTTGCACAGATAATCTTGATATTTTTGGTGTGTATTGTAAATACAATTCAGCCGTTCGAATTATTATGAGTAGCCCTTTCTACTGCAGTGTCAAAACGAATATTAGTCCGATACCGAACTTCAATAAAAACTAATGTTTGGCTAGTTTTATCAAGCATAACAATAATCTATTTCACCCAATGGGGTTAAATAATTTTTTTCAATGAGTTTAAGACACTGTTTGAATAAATATGCCAATGCAATGTCTTCTGCCTGATTACCAATTTTTCTTTTAAAACTGAACATGAATGGAACGCTTTATACTGTTACCACACCCAATTAGAAACTTAAATGATATCATTTTTAGGGCGGTTGAAACGCTAAAAATAGTTGATATTACCCTAGCAGAAGGTATACGTCATTCCAAACATTTACTTAATCATTATGATATTGCAACGCCCATGCGTGCTTTCCATGAGCTATAAATGAAAGACATAAAATACCCGATGTGATTAATGAATTATTGACAGACAGACATATCGCCCGTTCCTGGTTCTGATACAATGATTAGCGCAATTGGCGCATCAGGGATTGCCAGTGATGAATTCAATTTTTTGGTTTTTTACTCAGTAAATAATCAGCACGCTTGAAGACAATTCGTTCAATTGCTCATATCAATGAAGTGGCTATTTTTTATGAATCCTCCAAACGCATCCTTTTCTTCCTATGCACAAGATTTACAAGTGGTACTAGACAATGAACGTATTGTTTGCTTTGCCAAAGAGCTGACTAAGTCGTTTGAGACGATTAAAACAGACACTTTGTCAAATTTGATTGATTATTTACAAGCAGATGACGCACACTAAAAAGGTGAATTTGTGATTCTTATTTCTGCAATGGATAAAGACAATAAAACATCAGGAGAAGAAATGTTGGATAAAATATTACCCATTTTGCTCACCGAAGATGTGGGGGCATGGCAAAAGCCGCTAAACTTGCAGCTAAAATGACTGGTTTTGATAAAAAATACTGCTATCAGCGTGCTATTGATATGTAAGGATTTTTGATGAATTTTTATACACGGTATATTTTCTTTTGTAACAATATTCGCAAAGACGGTAAAGCGTGTTGCTCACAACTTAATGCTAAAACGATGTATCGTTATATCAAAGATAAGCGCCGTCAAGAAGGTATTAATGATATTATCATTGAGCATCTAATTAACGGCAATGTTATTAAAAGACTACAAATTGATTAGTTTCTTATACAATTGATTAGTTTTTTGAGTTAAATTGTCAATATCTAGGTTATTTTCAATAATATCAGTGGGCAATTTGCCACACAATTCTAAACGCAGCGAATGGTTAACCTGTGCAAAAATCATGCTTTTTGCTTCCTTTAGATTGAGATTGTCACGAGCAATTAACCTTTTAAATTGTTGCTTTTCATTGCAATTAACAATAATTACCCTATCAAACAAATGAGTGAGATTCTTCTCAGCTAATAGAGGTATTTCAACCACTACTAGTTTGGTTTTTAGTTTTTCAATTGCAGTTTGCATGTGTATTAATATTTCTGGATGCAACACTGCTTCAATCAATTGTTGATTAGATTTATTCTCTAATAAAAGCTTACGTAAGGTGTTACGATTAAGGCTTTTATTAGCATTAAGAATATCATTACCAAAGTATTTTATTAATTTTTTAAGTCCAAGCGTGTCAGGTTTGACCACGTCGCGTGCAAGCTTGTCAAGGCTGATAACATCCACGTTCAAACCACTTAAGATTTGACCCACCCTTGATTTGCCACAAGCAATTCCGCCTGTTAGTGCTATTTTAATGATTGACATAGTCAATTGATTTTATCAATATTACACTTTATCTATTGACATTTACGTTAAATATTTCGATAATACTCTCTTCTTTTATGGTTATGTAGCTCAGCTGGTTAGAGCACAGCATTCATAATGCTGGGGTCGGTGGTTCAAGTCCACCTATAACCACCACATAATATCAATGTATTTATAATGCACATCTTTTTTATCTATTAAAAAATCAGCTTTATAATTTAGTCAGTTG
The DNA here is from genome assembly GCF_013342985.1 of Candidatus Ruthia endofausta. Lineage (NCBI taxonomy): Bacteria > Pseudomonadati > Pseudomonadota > Gammaproteobacteria > Pseudothioglobaceae (SeqCode) > Candidatus Ruthturnera > Candidatus Ruthia endofausta. The sequence continues at coordinate 1,072,699 of NZ_CP054490.1, forward strand.
TTTCTATTGTATGATTACTTTTTTTTTGTTATAAAACAATCATTTGGATGTGCCTTGATTGAAGAGTAGTTTTTACGTATAATTATTCAGTTTTTATTCAAGGGGTTTTATATGCCATCACGCAGAGATTTAGCAAATGCCATTCGCGCTTTAAGCATGGATGCAGTTCAAAAGGCAAATTCAGGCCACCCGGGTGCACCAATGGGTATGGCAGATATTGCACAGGTACTTTGGAATGATCATTTGAAGTATAACCCAGCACACGCTAAGTGGGCTAATCGTGACCGTTTTGTGTTATCAAACGGACATGCCTCAATGCTGATTTATTCATTGCTACATTTATCAGGTTATGACCTTAGCATGGATGATATTAAAGAGTTTCGTCAATTACATGCCAAAACCGCAGGCCATCCTGAGTATGGTTATGCAGATGGTATTGAGACAACAACAGGCCCATTGGGCCAAGGCGTTACTAACGCGGTTGGTATGGCAATTGCCGAGCGTACGCTAGGGGCACAATTTAACAAGCCAGGTTATGATATTGTTGACCATAACACCTATGTATTTATGGGTGATGGCTGTTTAATGGAAGGCCTGTCTCATGAGTCTTGCGCTATGGCAGGTACGTTAGGGCTTGGCAAATTGGTTGCGTTTTGGGACGATAATGACATCTCTATTGATGGTCATATTTCTGATTGGATGGAAAAAGATGTAGCGGGTCGTTTTGAGTCTTATGGTTGGCATGTTGCTTGTGATGTTGATGGTCATGATGCTGATGCAATTAATGCGGCAATTATCGCTGCCAAAGCTGAAACTACCAAACCTTCACTTATTTGTACACGTACAACTATTGGTTTTGGTTCGCCTAATTTATGTGGCACGCACAATTGTCATGGTGCGCCATTGGGTGATGATGAAATTACAGCAACTCGTAAAGAGTTGGGTTGGGATTTTGCGCCATTTGAAATCCCTGCAGATATTTACGCAGGTTGGGATCATAAAGAAAAAGGTGCTACTGATGAATCAGTTTGGGATGTTAAATTTGCAGCCTATAAGGCTGAGTTTCCAGCAGATGCGGCTGAGTTTGAGCGTCGTATGTCAGGTGATTTGCCTGCTGATTTTTCAGTTGAAATGGATAAATTTATTGCTAAAACACAAGAAGAAATGCCAAATATTGCTTCCCGTCAGGCCTCTCAACGTGCGATTGAGGTCATGGGTCCTTTATTGCCAGAAATGTTTGGCGGCTCTGCTGATTTGACCGGTTCTAACCTAACTAATTGGTCAGGCACTGTTAAAGTGAATGCACAAAACGCAAACGGTAATTACCTTTCATGGGGTGTGCGTGAATTTGGCATGGCACATATGATGAATGGCATGGTGCTTCATGGTGGTTTTAAGGTTTATGGGGCAACCTTCTTTATGTTTATGGAATTTATGCATAATGCATTACGCATGTCAGCACTGATGAAAATTGGCACAATTTATGTTTATACTCATGATTCTATCGGTTTGGGTGAAGATGGTCCTACACATCAACCAGTTGAGCAGTTGGCAACCATGCGTATGATTCCTAATTTCCAGTCTTGGAGAGGGTGCGATGCCGTTGAATCAGCGGTATCTTGGAAAATGGCGATGCTTAGAGGTGATGTACCAACAGGGTTGGTCTTTTCGCGCCAAACTTTAACAGCCATGGCGCGAACTTCTGAGCAAGTGGCAAATATTGAAAAAGGCGGCTATGTCCTTAAAGATTGTGAAGGTACGGCTGATATTATCTTTATTGCAACGGGTTCTGAGGTGGGTTTGGCAATTGAAGCAGCGATGGCAATGGATGCTAAGGTGCGCGTCGTTTCAATGCCTTGTACAAATGCTTATGACGATCAAGACCAAGCTTATAAAGATTCAGTTTTAACACCAGGTGTTAAGCGTCTTGCGATTGAGGCAGGTGTTGGTGATGGATGGTATAAGTACGTAGGTCTAGATGGTGATGTGGTTTGTATGACAACCTTTGGTGAGTCTGCACCAGCGAATCAATTATTTAAAGTATTTGGCTTTACAACAGATAACGTTATTGCAAAAGCAAAAGCCGTTATTAGCTAGATAATAAATTTACAACACGACAAAAGTTGCTAATAATTTTTTTAGTGTTTAAATGAGATTTATGCCCAAACGGCATAATGTAATGAAGTAAAAAAAAGGAGTAAGAAAATGGCAATAAAAGTAGGTATTAATGGTTTTGGTCGTATTGGTCGCATGGTATTTCGTGCAATTGCAAAAGATTTTCCAGAACTAGAAATAGTCGGTATTAACGACTTATTAGATAATGATTACTTAGCATACATGCTTAAGTATGATACAGCTCACGGTCGTTTTGACGGTGATATTGTAGTCGATGGTGATAATTTTGTCATCAATTACAAAAAAATTCGCTTGTCAGCTGAACGCAATCCTGCTGATCTTGCATGGGGCGATATTGATGTAGATGTGGCGATTGATTGTACTGGTTTTTTCTTAACTGAAGAATCTTGTCAAGCACACATTGATGCAGGTGCAAAAAAAGTGGTTCAGTCAGCGCCTTCTAAAGACGGCACACCAATGTTTGTCTATGGTGTAAATCACACTGAATATGCAGGTCAAGCCATTATTTCAGCGGCGTCTTGTACCACGAATTGTCTTGCACCAATCGCTAAAGTGATTAATGATAATTGGGGCTTAAAGCGCGGTCTAATGACAACAATTCATGCATCAACAGCAACACAAAAAACGGTTGATGGTCCTTCAATGAAAGATTGGAGGGGTGGTCGTGCGGTGTTTGAGAATATCATTCCTTCATCAACGGGTGCTGCTAAAGCAGTCGGTGTTGTATTGCCAGAACTTAATGGTAAATTAACAGGCATGGCATTTCGCATTCCATCGGTTGATGTTTCAGTGGTTGATTTAACTTGTGAGTTAAATAAAAGTGTAACTTATGAGCAAATTTGTGACGTTATGAAAGAGGCCTCAGAAGGTTCAATGAAAGGTACATTGGCCTATACTGAAGACTCAGTTGTGTCAAGTGATTTCCGTGGTTTTAGTGCTTCTTCAATTTTTGACTCTGGCGCAGGTATTGCACTGGATGATACATTTGTTAAAGCTGTGTCTTGGTATGACAACGAGTATGGTTATACTTGTAATATGCTTCGTTTAGTTGAGCACATTGTTTAAACTATTAAAAATACGGTTCGTGTCATGAGCCGTGCTTTTATGCCAGATATATATATTAAAAACTCACAACTTAGTGTTAGTGAGGTAATTGAAAAATTCAAGCAGGCCGTCACAGATAATCAGTTTGGCATTTTGCATGTTTTTGATATTAAACAAACATTGGCTGATAAAGGCCAAGAATTGGCAGAGGAATGCCATATATTCGAAGTTTGTAATCCAAAAGTCGCAAAAGATATTCTTGAAAAGGATGTTAATTTAGCCATAATGTTACCGTGTCGAATTTCGGTATATACTCAGGATAATGTTACCAAAGTTGGATTGGCATTGCCCTTTAGGCAAATTGCCCAACTGTCAAATATTAATAGGCTGTTGCCATTAGTTGAGCCTGTTGAAAAAAGTCTGATTAAAATTGTTGATCAGTCTATTGCGTAAATAAGTAGGAGAATTATTATGTTAGTTATTAATCTATCAGATTTGGATTTAAGTTCAAAACGAGTGTTAATTCGTCAAGACCTTAATGTACCAATTTCTAATGGGGTTGTTACTAGTGATAAGCGTATTAAGGCTTCACTGCCAACCATTGAAATGGCAATGAAACAAGGTGCTAAAGTCATGCTAATGTCACACCGTGGTCGTCCAACTGAGGGTGAGCCAAGTGATGAATCTAGCCTGCAACCTGTTGCTGATCGTTTGAGTGAATTATTAAACACCACAGTGCGTTTAGAAAAGGACTGGTTGGATGGTGTTCAGATGAATGATGGTGAGGCGGTACTTTGTGAAAACGTACGCTTTAATGCTGGTGAAATGGCTAATGACGATAGCTTATCTAAGCGCATGGCTTTGATGTGTGATATTTTTGCGATGGACGCATTTGGTACTGCGCACCGTGCTCAGGCCTCTACTCATGGTGTTGCTAAATATGCACCCATTGCTTGTTCAGGTCCATTATTATCGGGTGAACTTGATGCGCTTGGCAAAGCATTAAATAACCCTAAGCGTCCAATGGTTGCGATTGTTGGTGGTTCTAAAGTTTCAACAAAATTGACCGTACTTGAGTCTTTATCCAAAATAGTGGATCAGCTGGTTGTAGGTGGTGGTATTGCCAATACTTTTATTGCGGCTCAAGGTTTTAATGTGGGTAAATCTTTGTGTGAACATGATTTAATTCCAACGGCTAAAAAACTAATGGAAGATTGTGAAATTCCAGTACCAACAGACGTGGTTTGTGGAAAGGAGTTTTCAGAAACTGCTGAGGCGCAGACCAAAGCATCTATTGATGTTGTTGATGATGATATGATTTTTGATATTGGACCTGAGTCTGCTAAGCAGTTAGCTGAAATTATGAAAAATGCAGGCACGATTGTGTGGAACGGCCCAGTGGGTGTGTTTGAATTTGATCAATTTTCTGGTGGTACCAAGACACTGGGTAGGGCAATTGCTGAATCTGATGCATTTTCAATTGCTGGTGGTGGTGATACTCTGGCAGCTGTTGATAAATACGGTATTGAAGACAAAATAAGCTATATTTCAACAGGTGGCGGTGCATTTTTAGAGTTTTTAGAGGGTAAAACATTGCCAGCAGTAAAAATTTTAGAACAAAGGGCTGCGGGTGTAGATTTTGCCTAGAAGAACTAAAATATTAGCCACACTTGGTCCTGCAACAGATAAAGAAGGTGTATTAGCCCGTATTCTTGCTGCAGGTGTTAATGTTGTGCGCATTAGTTTCTCACACGGTTCAGAGCAAGAACATTTAAATAGAGTGAAGGCAGTAGGCGCTTGGGCGCAAGCTAACCAGACTTATGTGGGTGTTTTGATGGATCTTCAAGGCCCTAAAATCCGCATTGCTGCTTTCAAAGATGGCATGAAAATCCAATTGAATAATGGCGACGCCTTTGCACTTGATGCTGATTTGGATGAGAATTTAGGCAATCAACATTCGGTGGGTATTGCGTATAAAAAGTTACCACAAGAGGTACAGATTGGTAATGTCTTATTGTTGGATGACGGAAAAATAGTACTAGAGGTTACTAGCATTAAAGACAATAAAATTAATACCATTGTGATACAAGGCGGTATTTTATCAGATAAAAAAGGCATTAACCTTCGTGGCGGTGGCTTGTCTGCTAATGCATTGACTGAAAAAGATAAAAAAGATATCCTAATTGCAGCAAAAGCTAAAGCAGATTATGTGGCCTTGTCATTTCCAGTTAGTGGCGATGATGTGCGTGAAACTAAGCAATTATTAAAACAAGCGGGTTGTAATGCCGGTGTAATTTCAAAAATTGAACGTGCTGAGTCTTTGATAGAGGATGTTATTTTAGATATTATCAAAGAGTCGGTAGGCATTATGGTAGCACGTGGCGATTTAGGTGTTGAAATTGGTGATGCACAATTACCTGCACAACAAAAACGCTTAATTAAGTTGGCCAGATCAAATAATCGAATTGTTATTACTGCAACACAAATGTTGGAATCAATGATTATCAGTCCAATCCCAACTCGTGCTGAGGTTTTTGATGTTGCTAATGCAGTATTAGATGGCACTGATGCAGTGATGCTTTCAGCTGAAACAGCAGTGGGTGATTTTCCTGAAAATGCTGTTAAAACTATGCACGATGTTTGTATTGAAGCTGAAAAAAACCCCATTGCTAAAATATCCCATCATCGTCTTGATGAGACCTTTACTTATATTGATGAAACCATTGCTATGAGTGCAATGTATGCTGCTAATCATATCGGTGCTAGAGTGATTGCAACCTTAACAGAAAGTGGTAAAACTGCCATATGGATGTCAAGAATTAGTTCAGGTATTCCTATTGTAGCGATGTCTGATAAAGTATCGACTTTGCAAAAAGCTACGCTTTACAGGGGGGTTCATCCTTGTTTTTTGTCAACTAGAAGAGATTGGACAGAGATAAACAAGGCGGTCATCAAGCGTTTACAAGTTGGCGATTTTGTTTATGATGGCGATTTTGTTATATTAACCAAGGGTATGTATAATAATAAGTCTGGCGGTACAAATCTGATGAAAATTTTGACAGTGGGTGATTCAGAGTATTAAAATAAGAGTAAAAACAAGTAGTCATAATTATTAAATAATAAAGCACTAAATCTTAACCATCAAGGAAGAACTTAAAAAGGAGAAAAATATGTTAATCTCATTAAGAGAACTATTAGACCACGCGGCAGCCAACAACTATGGCATGCCAGCATTCAATGTTAATAATATGGAGCAAGTCCATGCTATTATGCAGGCTGCAGATAAAACCAACAGTCCTGTTATTATGCAAGGCTCTGCTGGTGCAAGAGGCTATGCAGGCGAGCCGTTTTTACGCCATTTAATTTTAGCAGCAACTGAAATGTACCCATACATTCCAGTGGTTATGCATCAAGATCATGGCTCTGAGCCATCTGTCTGTCTGCGCTCAATTCAATCGGGTTTTTCATCAGTGATGATGGATGGCTCATTAGAAGCAGACATGAAAACACCGGCTTCATTTGAATATAATGTTAATGTGACTGCTGAAGTTGTGAAAATGGCACACGCAGGTGGCGTTTCTGTTGAAGGTGAGTTAGGTTGTTTAGGTTCACTAGAAACCGGCATGATGGGCGAAGAAGATGGCCATGGTGCTGAAGGTAAGTTAGATTTAGATATGTTGCTAACTTCAGTTGAAGAAACCGCTGATTTTGTTAAGGCAACTAATGTTGATGCATTGGCCATTGCTATTGGCACTTCGCACGGTGCTTATAAGTTTACTCAAGAGCCAACAGGTGATGTGTTGCGCATTGACAGAATTAAAGAAATTCATGCACGTATTCCAGATACGCATTTAGTGATGCACGGTTCTTCTTCAGTGCCACAAGACTGGTTAAAAATTATTAACGATTTTGGTGGTGACATGGGTCAAACTTATGGCGTTCCTGTAGAAGAGATTCAAGAAGGCATAAAACACGGTGTACGTAAAGTTAATATTGATACCGATTTACGCATGGCGTCAACAGGGGCGGTTCGCAGACACTTGGTTGAAAATACATCAAATTTTGATCCGCGTAAATTTTTAAAAGAAGCAACCAATGCAATGAGTGATATTTGTGCAGCACGTTTTGAAGCGTTTGGCTCAGCGGGCAATGCAGATAAGATCAAAGTTTCTTCATTAGACTCTATGAGTCAAAGATATCTCTCTGGTGAATTGGACGCTCAAGTGAAGTAGGCGCTTAGCAATCAAGAATCAAAAAAGGCTCGTTTTAACGGGTCTTTTCTATTTTGAGTCATGAACATGGGACAAACTAAACACTATTCAGTTATTGTCATTGGTGGCGGTCATGCTGGCACAGAGGCGGCACTTGCGAGTGCTCGTGTGGGTGTTAGTACGTTACTTATTTCTCATAATATTGAAACGCTTGGACAAATGAGTTGTAATCCTGCAATTGGAGGGATTGGCAAGGGACATTTGGTTAAGGAAATTGATGCAATGGGTGGTATTATGGCGCGTGCGATTGATAAATCTGGAATACAGTTTCGCACACTGAATGCTTCAAAAGGCCCTGCAGTGCGTGCGACTCGTGCGCAGGCTGATCGTATTTTGTATAAGGCACAAATTCGTTATGCTTTAGAAAATCAAGACAACCTCTCTTTGTTTCAACAGGCAGTTGATGATTTAATCATTGAGCATTATCAAATTAAAGGCGTAGTAACCCAGATGGGGCTTACCTTTATGGCAAATAAAGTCATTCTAACATCGGGTACTTTTTTGGGCGGTGTCATCCATATTGGGCAAAGTAATTTTCAAGGTGGTCGCGCGGGTGATGCACCATCAAACGCTTTATCAAGAAAATTGCGTTCTTACGATTTAGGTGTTAGTCGACTAAAAACGGGCACACCACCAAGACTAGATGGTAGAACGTTAGACTATTCCCTCATGCAAATACAACCAGAGGATATGCCACTGCCAACGTTTTCATTCATGGGTGTTAAAGAAGACCACCCAAGGCAAATTCCTTGCTATATCACGCATACCAACGAAAAAACCCATGACTTTATTCGCACTGGATTAAAAGACTCACCCATGTTTACTGGCAATATCAAAGGTATCGGCCCTAGATATTGCCCATCAATTGAAGACAAGGTGGTGCGTTTTGGTGAGCGTGATTCACATCAAATTTTTGTTGAACCTGAGGGGCTGACCACCAATGAGGTTTATCCAAATGGGGTATCTACATCGTTGCCTTATGAGGTGCAACTAGATTTTATTCATTCAATCAAGGGCTTTGAAAATGCACATATCATACGCCCAGGTTATGCAATTGAATATGATTTTTTTAATCCCAAGGGGTTAAAGCAAACGCTAGAAGTTAAGAAAATCTCAGGGCTGTATTTTGCTGGGCAAATTAATGGCACTACGGGCTATGAAGAAGCAGCAGTCCAAGGGTTGTTAGCAGGTGTTAATGCGGCATGTGCTACACTAGAAAAAGATGCTTGGTTACCAAAACGCGATGAATCCTATATTGGTGTTATGGTAGATGATTTAATTACCAAAGGCGCGAATGAGCCTTATCGAATGTTTACCTCGCGTGCTGAATATCGTTTATTGTTAAGAGAGGACAATGCAGATGAGCGTCTTACGCCTAAGGCTAAAGAACTTGGGTTGATTAGTGAGGCGCGTTGGCAGTCTTTTCAAGTTAAATATGAGGCTGTTGCTCAAGAAAAAAATCGTCTTAAAAATACTTGGATACAGGCGAGTGACAGCCAAATTGGTGCGGTCTTAAATCAAAGTTTAAACCATGAATATTCTTTGTTTGAATTGCTTAAACGACCTAAAGTTGATTATCAAATATTAAGCCAAATCGAATCTGGCAAGCCATTTTTAACAGATATTACTTTAATTAATTCAGTTGAAAATCAAATTAAATATGCCGGTTACATTAAGCGTCAATTAGAGGAAATTGAAAAATACCGTAAAAATGAAAATACAGTATTATCTGTAGATATAGATTATGACTCAATTAAAGCACTTTCTGCTGAGGTCAGACAGAAACTTGAACTGCACAAGCCAGAAACCATTGGCCAAGCAAGTCGAATTCAAGGCGTTACCCCTGTCTCTATTTCTATTTTATTGGTGTATTTAAAAACGCATCAGTCAAAATGAATTTTGAAGCGTTGTTAACAGAAGGTGCCAGTTTGATGAGTATTAAACTTGAAAGCGGGCAAGTCAGTAAGTTGATGAACTATCTTGAGTTGGTTATTAAGTGGAATAAGACTTACAATCTAAGTGCTATCAGAACTATGAAACAAGGCATTTACAAGCATTTGTTAGACAGTCTATCAATCATTACGCACATTAAAGATAAGCCCTTATTAGATGTCGGTTCTGGCGCGGGTCTGCCAGGCATTGTGATTAGCATTATGAAGCCCGATCTTTCAGTTACTGTGCTTGATACAGTTGGTAAAAAATGTCGTTTTATGCAATTTGTCAAAACCCAATTACAATTAGAAAACCTTAATATAATTAATCATAGAGTAGAAAACTATCAGATTGAATCTTGTTTTGGACAGATTATTTCAAGAGCCTTTTCAGAGGTTGAAAAAATATTGAAATTGACACAACATTTATTATGCGATAATGGCGAATACTTGCTGATGAAAGGAACGGGCTTTCAACAAGAGACATTGCCTCATGGTATAGATGTTCAGCCGTTATGCGTTCCAGAAGTTTTGGGCAAGCGATATTTATTAATTCTTAGGAGAGGAAAATGAAAAAAATAGGGTATTTTTTATTAGGTTTAATTATTGTTTTAACTCTTATTGTGATATTTGTATTTGACCTAATGGGTAAAAAATATGCACAACAATACGTACAAAATTTACTCAAAACGCCAGTAACCATTAGCCAATTTAGCAGCAGTTTTCTAGATAAGGATTTAAATATTGATTTTATTGAAGTGCAGAACCCGCCAAATTTCAACAATAAAAATGCCTTTTCTCTGGATTATTTTGTATTAAAAATAAGTGATGAAACTACCTCGGATTTGATTGTTATTGATGAGCTGTCTTTTGATGGCATGCATTTTGTTTTGGAGCAAAATAAGGCCAATGTGAATTTAGTTACACTGATTGACAACTTAGATAAAGATAGTAGTAATGCTACTTTATCTTCATCTGAGAAGATCCAAAGTGCTGGCAATAAAAGAATAAAGATTAATCAATTTAATGTCATTAACACCACATTAAAAATTGACACAAGGTGGCTTAAAGAAACCATCAAAGTGCCTAATATTAACCTTGAAAAATTCGGTGGTGGCAGTGGCATTGCACTTAATCAAGTGGGTCAAGAATTGATGACGGTTGTGCTTAAAAATCTAAAAGGCACTTTAGAGAAAAAAGGCATTGAATTGGGCAAGAAAGAAATTAAAGGAACCCTAATGCGTAAATTGGGGGTTGATAATATTAAAGAAAAATTTAACTTAGATAAAATTAAAGACTCGCTAGATTTTGGTGGAACGGAAGAACTACAAAACAAAGCCAAAGATTTATTTAAGCAACTTGGTTTTTAATTAATCGTGCAAATAGTTGACTCGCATTGTCATCTTGATAGGGTAGATTTATCCGCTTTTGGTGGCAGTGTTGAGCGTATGCTTGTTCATGCCAAAGAATTATCAGTAACTCAATTTTTATGTGTGTGTATTGATTTAGAGCATTTTAATGAGGTGCTTGCTTTGGCGAAAAAGCACCCACAAATTTATGCTTCAATTGGCGTGCATCCTTGTGAGTTGGAGGGTAAAGACCCAAGCGTTGAAGAGTTATTGACCCTGGTAAAACATGACAAAATTATTGCTATTGGTGAAACTGGCTTGGATTATTTTCATGTTGAAAAAGATACCGCTGACTGGCAAAGAAATCGTTTTAAGCGGCATATTAAAGCCTCAAACCAGTCAGGCAAGCCGATGATTATTCACACACGTAATGCCAAAAAAGACACTATTGCAATTATGCAAGCCGAAAAAGCTGAACGAGGTGTCATGCATTGTTTTTCTGAAGATTGGGAAACTGCCAAGGCGGCATTGGATTTAGGTTTTTATATCTCTTTTTCTGGCATTATTACCTTTAAAAACGCTCAAGATTTGCGTGAAGTGGTAAAAAAAGTACCCGGCGATAGATTGTTAGTTGAGACTGATTCGCCCTATTTAACGCCTGTACCTTGCAGAGGCAAGCCTAATTCACCAGCTTATAGCTATTATGTTGCTGAAAAGTTAGCTGAAATTCGCGGTGTAAGTATTAATGATATTGCCAGCACAACCACAAATAATTTTGAACAACTTTTTCTAGCATGAGTGTGAGTTTTCAAACCGTTGATGATTTCTCAGAAGGTCAACGCCTGGACAATTATTTACTTAAAGTACTTAAAGGTGTTCCCAAATCGCACATCTATCAAGTTATTCGCAAAGGCGAGGTGCGTGTCAATAAAGGCAGAAAAAAAGCAGACTACAAATTAAACTTAGACGATATAATTCGCATTCCACCCATTAAAGTATCTGCTAGTAAGCCTGTATATATCTCAGATAGCTTAAAAAAATTATTAACCGATGCTAAGTTGTATGAGGATAAGGGTCTGCTTATTATCACCAAGCCAAGTGGTTTGGCAGTGCATAGTGGTTCTGGGGTTGATGTTGGTGTTATTGAAGCGCTTAGGCAAATGTATAAAGAGCCCATTGAATTGGTGCACCGATTAGATTGCGCCACTTCTGGGGTACTTTTAATTGCTAAGAAGCGTAACGTGCTAAAAAACTTGCACGAGCAGCTAAGTCAACACACCGTTGAAAAACGCTATACAGCTCTGGTTAAAGGAGTTTGGTCAAAAAAGCGTCATACTGTTGATGCACCACTTTATCAAAACTCAAGATACGTCGTGATAGATGCTAAGGGTAAATATGCAGTTAGTCATTTCCAGCCACTTAAGAATTTTTCCGCTGGGAATTTTTCCGCTTCATTGGTTGAAATTAGTATTGAAACTGGACGCACTCACCAAATTCGTGCACACGCAAAGTATGCTGGACATGCACTAGCTTGTGATGACAAATATGGGGACAAAGAATTTGACAGGCAAGTTAAATTCAAAGGTTTAAAAAGATTATTTTTGCATGCGCATCAGCTTATTTTTACCAATCCATTAACCAATGATATTCAGAAAGTGAATGCACCTTTGCCAGTCGAACTGAAAAAGTTTTTAGCCAAACTATGAGTTCGCAGTCCAAGACCACTTCCTTTAGGGCGTATTTGCACCTAATGCGTTTGGACAAGCCAATTGGTATTTATTTATTATTATGGCCAACATTATGGGCGTTGTTCTTGGCGGCAGAAGGTGTACCTGATCTAAAATTGTTGTTGATCTTTGTTTTAGGCGTTACCTTAATGCGATCAGCAGGTTGTGTGATTAATGACTATGCAGACAGACACATTGATAAACTTATAGAACGCACCAAACATAGACCTATTACCTCAGGTGAAATTAATCATAAATCTGCGTTTAAATTATTTGTATTATTAATCGTGTTAGCATTTGTATTAGTGCTATTAACCAACTACTTAACAATTCAACTTGCGATGATTGCAGCACTATTAGCAATTTTGTATCCATTTACTAAGCGTTGGACTCACTTGCCACAGCTTGTACTAGGCTTGGCATTTGCCATGAGCGTGCCAATGGCTTTTTCAGCAACCCTTAACACTATGCCAGCTACTGTTTGGTATGTATTTACAGCAACGGTAATTTGGACGATGATTTATGACACGATGTATGCCATGGCTGACCGAGAAGAAGATTTAAAAATTGGAGTCAAATCAACCGCCATTTTGTTCGCTAAATTTGACCGATTAATCATCGGAATCTTGCAAATTGGATTGTTGTTAATTTTAATAAAAATATCAGACGTTTTTAATCTAACTATCATTTATGATATTTCATTAGTTCTGGTTGCGTTGTTAATGATTTATCACCAACACCTCATTAGAAATCGCAAGAAGGATGCCTGTTTTCAGGGATTTTTACATAATCATTACGTGGGCATGGTTATTTTTGCAGGCATTGTATTATCTGTTGCTTTATAAGTATTTTTGGCTTTATCTTTCTTTAATGAATTAAATAATGCTAGGCAATTCCTAAAAACTCGTGAATAGCAATTTTTGACTCTTTAAAAGCACCAATAGTTGGCTGAGTAAGCCATGCCCGATTTTCCCAATGAAAATCTGTAGGCACAGCCAATTGGGTTCATGCTCATATTTTTGCATTGATTATGAGGTTGCTTGTGAAAACCCTGTATAGCCGTAGAAATCATCTTTAAATTAGGATTGTTAATGGCCTTAAGGATACGAGTACCTTCTATGGTTCTTTTTTAGACTGTCGTTACCAATTTAGCTAGACAACGGCCAGTATCTAAAACATGGATATATTCATATTGTATTTTTGGTAAGTGTTCTCTAGTGGTATTATTAAATTATTAGCAACTGTGGTGGGACTAAAAAATAGCAACAAAAAAGACAGAGGCGCTTAGAAGCACACACCCTAGCCTTTGTATAACTAGACCGATATGAGAAGAAATATAAGCCAACAAGTGCTTTTCTTGTTCAAATACCTCGTAAAAGCTTGTTGATATCAACTTTAGAGCGTGTCTTGGCATCAACTTGTTTGACAATTACCGCACAATAAAGCGAATAAGTGCCATCTTTGCTTGGTAAATTACCAGATACAACTACTGAACCAGCAGGGATACGTCCATACGTGATTTCACTTGTTTTACGATTGAAAATTTTGGTGGATTGTCCAATATAAACACCCATTGAGATAACCGCGCCTTGTTCAACAATAACGCCTTCCACAACTTCTGATCTAGCACCAATAAAGCAGTTGTCTTCAATAATCGTTGGACTGGCCTGTAATGGCTCTAGTACACCACCGATGCCAACACCACCTGATAGATGAACATTTTTACCGATTTGTGCGCATGAGCCAACTGTCGCCCAAGTATCTACCATCGTGCCTGAGTCCACATAAGCACCAATATTGACATAACTGGGCATCAGCACTGTGTCTTTAGCAATAAAAGAGCCACGACGCGCACTTGCTGGCGGCACCACGCGAACACCTGCTGCATTAAATTCATCTACTGACATATCAGTAAATTTAGAAGGTACTTTGTCAAAGTATTGAGTAAAACCACCTTGCATAACAACATTGTCTTCTAATTTAAAAGACAGTAGGACTGCTTTTTTCAACCATTCGTTAACAACCCAATCGCCCACACCTTTTTGCTCTGCAACACGCATTTGGCCTGAATTAAGCAAATGGATGGCCCCAGCAACGGCTTGTTTGATTTCCATACTGGCTGATTGTGGGTTAATATTAGCTCTATCTTCAAAGGCTTGCTCAATAATATCTTTCATGTTAAATCCTGTCCAAAAAAATTAAACATTATATCAGCAAGCGCGTTTTGTTGATAAGTGGTGGGTTCAAATTGTTGTATTTTTTGATGCAGATCAAGAAAAAAATTATGATTAATGATATGATATGCAAGGTTAAAATATCTCTCATTAAGAGGCAAGCATGACAGATAAAAAAATCCAAGTAGAAAGCTTATATGAAGAGGGTGAGCAATGGACACAAAACTTAGGAGATAAAACCATTCATGCAAAACACATGAAGGGAAAATTTCGTAACTTCAAATGGTTGGCCATTATTGTTTGGTCGCCATTTTTTATTGGTCCATACCTTACTTGGAATGATAAACAAGCTATTTTATTTGATATAGATAAAAGACAATATCACTTATTTGATATTACTATTTTCCCGCAAGATATTTGGATGCTTACTATGGTGTTGCTATTTTTAGCGATTTTACTAGCAGCAATGACTACTGTTCTGGGTCGAGTATTTTGTGGTTATTTTTGTTTCCAAACGATTTGGACGGATATTTTCACCAAAATAGAGCAATGGATTGAGGGAACACCAGCCCAACGCCGAAAGCTAGACAAGGCACCAATGAGTTTTAATAAACTCAAACTTAAACTGGCCAAGCACTCTATTTGGATAGCAATCGCACTTCTTTCTGGCATTACTTGGATGCTGTATTTTGGGGTGACTTGGACTGATTATTTTAAGGGTGATATTACTTTTACAACGATAGCCATCACCGCCGCTATTGCACTTGGTGCTTATGTATTTGCTGGGTTTATGAGAGAGCAAACTTGCTTATGGATTTGTCCATATGCACGCATTCAAGGGGCAATGGTTGATGGTCAAAGCATTTTGCCAACTTATGACCATTATCGTGGTGAGCAACGTGGCAGACTTAAAAGAGGTGAGTTTGTTGAAGGATTTGGTGATTGTATTGATTGCCATCAATGCGTTGCTGTTTGCCCAACAGGTGTTGATATTCGCAAAGGTCAAGAGTATGGTTGTATTACTTGCGGGCTGTGCATTGATGCTTGTGACTCGGTGATGGAGAAAGTTGGCAAGCCTAAAGGCTTAATTCGTTATACCTCCTTAGCTGAGATGAAATTTAACAAACCAGTTAAGGCGCTTTATAAACGCCCAAGGCTTATTATTTATGCGTCAATATTATTAGCGGCATTATCAGTATTGACTTATGGAATTTTAAACCTTGCGCAAATGGACTTAAAAGTATTGCACGACAGACAACCATTATTTGTACAGCTTTCTGATGGCTCAATTCGCAATAAATACGAACTCAAAGTCATGAATAAGACAAATAAAGTCATGCCAATTAGCATTAGTTTTAGCAGTAAAATTAAAAATCTAAAATCTAAAAAAGCGTTCAAAACAGTGATGACGCCAAGTGGCAATGTTAAATCTATTTATGTTTATTTAACCGCCTTTGAAAGTGATGTAGGTGCCGATAACGATGTTATATTTGTGGTTAAAAGCGAACAAGTCATTTTAGAATATGAGACTTCATTTTTCACACCTAAGAGCATGTAATGAGTATTCACAAAAGTCCAATAATGATGGCCATGCTAGTGCTGTTTATCACTTTAGTGGGCGCGACTGTTTATCGAATTATTACCGCACTTGAAACTCATCCAGGGTTGGTGGTTGAAGATGCGTATTTGAGTGGCAAACGCTACGCAGAAATACTCAACCACAAGAACCAATTAGCACAGTTTGGCTGGACATTAAACCTTGTCACTCCTAAAGTTGTGGTTCATAATATTAAACAAACTTACACGGCTAATAGTGCACAGCGCGGTAAGACTCTAACAGATGCTTTGGTTATAGTATATTTTTATCGTCCTTTAGAAAAAGCATACGATTTTTCTATCAATATGGCATTTCATCAAGAAATAAATCAATATCAGGCGCAAGTAATACTCCCCTTAAAAGGGCGCTGGGATGTGGTGGTTGAAGTGGTTAAGGGGGGGGTTGTACAAAGAACTTCTAGAAAACTATTTGCTCAATAGCTATTAGTTTCTTATAGAAGCTATTACAAGGCTTAGGGTCTATATTAATGTTTGTGGTCATGATTATGGTGATGTTCATAAGTGGCCATAAGCTCATCCATTTGGTCAGCAAATAAATCATTAAATTGAGCATCTTTTAAAATGGCTTCTGGTTGCCCCATACAACAAATATGGTGGTACAAACATAAGACTTGGGTTGATTCCTTCATTACTCTATGAAGGTCGTGTGATACCATGAGCACAGCACAATTTTGTTGCTTATGAATATCCTGAATGAGTTTATATAGGTGCATTTGACCATTTACATCAAGGTTTTGGGCAGGCTCATCAAGGATTAAGACATTGGGCTTTGCAAGTAAGGCACGAGTCAGTAGTACACGCTGTATTTCACCACCAGATAAATTTTTTAATGATAAATGTAGCAATGTTTCAATGCCTGTGAGCGCAGTGGTGGTTGTTAAAGACTGGGCATCAATTTTTTGGTTGAGTTTAAGAAAATCAATCACTGAAATAGGAATAAACTCATTGGGAATAAATTTTTGTGGTGTGTAACCCAGCTTAATATACTTAGATTTTTTAATCTTGCCATCGTCAGGGGTAATAAACCCAAGCAGAATTTTAATTAACGAACTCTTTCCAGCACCATTTGGACCAATTAAGGTAATGAATTCACCTATTTTTAATTCAAAGCTAACATCATCAAGCACCTTTTTGCCATGATGACTAAGACTAACATGATTTGCACTAATGAGGACTTCTGACATGGGCTAACAATGATGAATGACTAGTTTGTATTTTATACGTACAATTTATATATCTTAGCTTATCTTATACTCGTGTTGACGTTCAAAAATTGGTAAAATTTAGTTCATGCCACATAAACTAATTTTAATGGATGGCTCGGCTTTTTTGTTCCGGGCGTATTTTTCTACATTAAAGCAAAACTTAACCAATCAAGATGGTTTTCCAACAGGTGCTATGTTTGGTGTTATCAATGCTATTAAACGCCTTCAGAAGCAGTACCCAGAGGCTAAGATAATCACCATATTTGACGCCAAAGGTGAAAATTTTAGACACGATATTTACCCGCAATACAAGGCACATAGAAAGCCAGCTTATAGCGAACTGGTGATGCAAATTGAGCCTTTGTATGAGATTATCAAAGCCATGGGGTTTCATTTTATGTGTGTGCCTGAGGTTGAAGCGGATGATGTGATTGCTACCTTGAGTTGTTGTGCAAATCAAAATAATATCAAAACCATTATTGCTAGCAGTGATAAGGACTTAATGCAATTAGTGAATGCTAATATTTCTCAATTAGATATGAAAGGCACTGTGTATGATTGCCAAGGTGTGGTTGAAAAAATGGGTGTTGCACCAGAGCAAATTTTAGATCTTTTAGCTTTAACTGGTGATAGTGCAGATAACATTCCTGGTGTGCCTAGTGTTGGTCCTAAAACAGCCATTAAATGGTTGCAAACTTATAGTGACATTGCGGGTGTTAAGGAAAATGCAACACAAATTAAGGGCAAAGTGGGCAAAAAGTTACGTGATAATTTTGATTTGTTGGATTTATCTCACCGGCTAGTTAAGCTTAAATTTGATGTTGTTTTGCCTTGTAATATTTTGGATGACGAATCAGGACAAGATGTTACTAAACTGGCTGATTTGTATCAGCAGTATGGCTTTTCGATGTGGTTAAAGCAGTTGGGCAATGTGCCTATGTTAGAGCAAGGGGATACCCAAGCTATTAGAACAGCTGAAAGTACTAGCAATACGGTTGATGTTCTTGAGGATTATTCGCAGACATTGGTACTAGATTCGGATGTATTCAATACAATAGTTCATCGGCTTAAAACCTCAAAGACATTTGTATTTGACTTAGAAACCACGTCGCTAGATTATATGAATGCCACCATTGTTGGTTGGGTATTTTTAGTTGATAAGGATAGTTTTTATGTGCCTGTTGGTCATGATTATTTAGATGCACCAAAGCAGTTGGATTTTAAGGAGGTGCTTAATCAACTAAAACCAATTTTAGAGGATACCTCTATTGGAAAAGTCGGACAAAATATAAAATATGATGCACATATCTTAGCCAATTACCAAATTGATTTGCAAGGCATTAGTGATGACACTATGGTGAAATCTTATTGCTTAAATTCAGTTGCCACAAGGCATAATATGGATGATTTGAGCGAATATTACTTGAACCATCAAACCATTCATTTTGCTGATGTGGCAGGCAAAGGAAAAAAGCAAATTACTTTTAATCAAGTAGGTTTAGAAACTGCCTTTCCTTACGCTTGTGAAGACGTGATAGTGACGGATTTGTTAAATTATGTATTGGACGGGGAAATTGCCCAATATCCTAAGTTGGTTAAGTTGTATCAAAACTTAGAATTGCCACTAATCAAGGTGCTATTGCGTATGGAGCGTAATGGTGTGGAGTTAGATGTGAATGCGCTAAGCATTCAGCAATTAGATATTGTTCAGCAAATGAAGAATATTCAGGCTCAAGCGTTTGAATTAGCGGGTGGTGTATTTAATCTTGAGTCGCCTAAACAAATCCAGCAAATTCTATTTGAGCCTGAGGGTTTAGGACTAATGCCTTTGAAAAAAACCCCAAAAGGTGCACCCTCTACTAACGAAGAAGCACTAAAACTTTTAAATCACCCATTGGTTGATTTAGTATTAAGTTATCGCACATTAACCAAGCTTAACTCCACTTATCTTGAAGCACTACCTAAGCAAATTGATTTAAATACACACAGACTTCACACCTCTTACCATCAAGCAGTAACTGCTACAGGGCGTCTTTCGTCAAGCAACCCAAATTTGCAAAATATCCCTATTCGTTCTGAACAAGGCGCACGTATTCGTGGTGCATTTGTTGCTGGCAAAGGTAACGTTATCATTGCTACTGATTACTCACAAATTGAGCTGCGAATTATGGCTCAATTATCCCAAGATAAAAGTCTATTAGACGCTTTTAATCATAATAAAGACGTGCATAGTGCAACGGCATCAACCATGTTTAATGTATCAATTGATGAAGTAACAAAAGAGCATCGTAGGCGCGCTAAAGCGATTAATTTTGGCTTGATTTATGGCATGAGCGCATTCGGATTGGCAAAACAAATTGATGTCTCTAGGGCTGAAGCAAAACAATATATTGATGCTTACTTTGATAATTATCCCGGTGTGCTCAACTACATGGGCAACACCAAAGAAAGCGCAAAAGTACAAGGCTATGTTGAAACCGTCATGGGCAGACGCCTGTATTTGCCACAAATTAATGCCAAGAATAAAACGCGACAACAACATGCGCTTAGAACCGCTATTAATGCACCTATGCAAGGCTCTTCAGCAGATATCATTAAAAGAGCCATGCTTGATATTCACACGTGGATTGGGCAAGATAATTCAGACATTAGAATGATTATGCAAGTACACGATGAATTAGTATTTGAAGTAAGCGCATCAAAGGCTGACGAATTTGCCCATAAAATACAAGACTTAATGGTAAGTGCTTATCCACTGGATATTCCTCTTAAAGTGGATGTTGGCATTGATAACTCTTGGCAAGAAGCGCATTAAATTATTATGAAAGAACAACTACAAAAAATATTAAAGCAAGCTTTAAATTCATTAGTAAATGAGGGTGTACTTGAGAGTATACCTGAGAATATTCGTATCGATCATTCTAAAGATAAAACTCAAGGAGATTTTGCCTCAAATATTGCCATGGTTTTGGCAAAGCGAGCAGGGTTGATTCCAAAAGTATTAGCACAAAGAATTGTTGATAACTTGGGTAATAACACGCAGATTGATAAAGTGCAAATTGTAGCCCCTGGGTTTATTAACTTTTTCATTTCCCAAGGTGAAAACATACAAATAATTGAGCAGATTATTAATCAAGCAGAGCACTATGGAAAAGCGGACATAGGCAAAGGTCAGCGTATATTGTTGGAGTTTGTGTCTGCCAATCCAACTGGTCCACTCCATGTAGGGCACGGTCGCGGGGCGGCATATGGGGCAACGGTTGCTAATCTTTTACGCGGGATTGGGTTTGAGGTAGATTGTGAATATTATGTGAATGATGCAGGTCGGCAGATGGATATTTTGGCGACTTCGGTTTATTTACGTTATGTTGAAACTGAGCAATTTCCAGATAACGGCTACAAAGGTGATTACATCTTCGACATTGCTAAAAAAATTAGTGGTGTAAAAAAGTTTAATATTTTTGATGGCGTTTGCAAAGATGAGAAAAACGGTGGCAACAAGGAAAAGCATATTGATGATTTAATTGCTAATTGCAAGTCTCAATTGGGGCATGATTACAAAAAAATTTTTGATTTGGCGATTAATCATATTTTGAGTGGTATTAAAATCGATTTGGCTGAGTTTGGTGTTGAATACCAGCAATGGTTTTCTGAACAGTCTTTGGTGGATAGTGGATTGAGCGAAAAAACCGTAAAAAAATTACAAGACTCAGGATACATTTATGAAAAAGAAGGTGCGCTTTGGTTTAAAACTACCGATTTTGGCGATGATTTAGACCGTGTTGTGGTGCGTGATAATGGCATGCACACTTATTTTGCCTCTGATATTGCCTATCATCTTGAAAAGTTTGAATGGGGCTATGACAAAATTATTAACATTTGGGGTGCTGACCACCATGGCTATATCGCAAGAGTTAAGGCGTCGATTAAGGCACTTGGTCACAATCCTGACAAATTGGAAATCTTACTGGTGCAGTTTGTTAACCTAATCAGAAAGGGTGAAAAAGTTTCTATGTCCACTCGTAGCGGCTCGTTTATTACTTTAGAAAAATTGTGCAAGGAAGTTAGCAATGATGCAGCACGTTTTTTCTATATTTTTCGTAAGTCTGAGCAACATATGGATTTTGACTTGGATTTAGCCAAATCCAAGAGTAATGAAAATCCTGTGTTTTACATCCAATACGCTCACGTTCGAATTTGTTCCGTGCTGGGCAAAGCGCAGGGAAGTCAAATGCCAGATTTGGCATTGCTTAATAATGAATACGAGCAAACACTCATTAAGCAACTTAGTCGTTATGCCGACACAGTTAAAAACGCCGCCATCAATTATGAGCCACATGTTTTAGCCTATTATTTGCGTGATTTGGCTGGCGATTTCCACAGTTATTACAACAACAGCGAGTTTTTGATTGAGGATAAAATTCTGCAAGCTTCTCGCTTGAAACTTGTCATTGCCACAAAGCAAATACTTCGTAATGGATTGGGTTTATTGGGTATGTCTGCACCTGATAAAATGTAAATTATGGATAATTTATCGCACATTAAAATCAAAGGCTTTAAGTCTATTAAAGAGCTAGATCTAGAAATGAAATCAATTAATGTTTTGATTGGTGCGAATGCCTCTGGCAAGAGCAATTTCATTTCTGTTTTTAGACTGTTAAATGTTCTTTATCAGAGAAAATTACAAACTTATTTTGCTAAAAATGGAAGAGCAGAGGAGGGGATTCTTGCATTTTGGCAGTAGCACAACTGATGAAATATCAATATCTTTAACGCTAAAGCGAAATAAGTATTTCGCAAGATTTATTAAAGATAATGAAAATGATATATTAATTATTAATAGTGATTTCGCAGGTTTTTATTCGCAAATAAGTGAAATTGATTACAATCCATCTATAAGTTATAACTCTTCTGAAAGTGATATTAAAAATAGTATAAAACCAATAGTTGTTAAATCTAGAGACTACCTAAAACAATGTAAGTTATATCATTTTCATGACACATCAGAAAAGGCAAAATTTAAGTCACCACAGGATATTGATAATAATGATTTCTTATGGAGTGATGCAGGTAATTTGGCGCCGTTCTTATTAGGGTTAAAAAAAGACTTCAATGACGATTATCAAAATATTGTCCAAGCAGTGCAAACAGTTGCACCTTATTTCCATGATTTTGATTTAAAAAAAGACAATAAAGATGTTTTATTAAGGTGGCAACATAAAAACGATCTAGAGGGCGCTGGATTTTCTGCAAACAATTTATCTGATGGTACCGCAAAATTTATTTGTATGGTGACTCTGTTTTTACAGCCTAAGGATATGCATCCTAAAACCATTGTGTTAGATGAACCAGAAATTGGACTACATCTGGATGCACTGACTGTATTATCTGAAATTATCAAAGCCGTAGTAAATGATGGCTCACAAGTCATTATTTCCACTCAACCTGTTACGCTTGCTAATTGCTTTGAACCTGATGATTTTATTGTTGTAGATTATGAAAACGATGAGTTTAAATTTGAAAGATTTGGTAAAGATAAACAAGAGGCGTTAAAAGAGTGGTTTGAGAATTATCAGATGGGTACAACTTGGGAAGAAAATTTACTCGGCGGGTATGCCAAAATGACAAGACTTCTCATTCCTGTTGAGGGTAAGTCAGAAAGAAAATTTGTCGACCAAATACTGAAGCTATATTTATCAGATTTTAACGTTTACGCTTACAATCCTCAGGGCATGAAAAGCAATATTAGTGTTGATAGAGTCAGTGAAAAGTTAAATAGTCTTATACATAATTGTGATTTCGTAACAACCCTGTATGAATTTAACGATTTAGAGGGAGTTAATAATTCTAAAGAAATATCATCCCAGCGTATTGGAAAGAATGCAAAGTACATCAAAATTCAGAATGCGCTAAAAATACGAGAAGAATGCCAAGGTTTTAACGCTTGACTAACGCAATTAGAAAGTCTGAATGAATGACCAAGTCCAACGCCAACAAGCTTTAGATATTAGCCGGTCTTTTATCGTTCAAGCGCCTGCGGGCTCGGGCAAAACGGAGCTATTGACTCAGCGTTATTTGAAATTGTTATCAGTTAGTGCTTCACCTGAGAGTGTAATTGTAATGACCTTTACTAAAAAAGCAGTAAGTGAGTTGACTACTCGAGTGATTGGGTCTTTAAAATCGGCTCAAGGCAATCGACCAAACGAGCCACATAAGCAAATTACTTACGATTTGGCTAAAGTATTAGGAAAATCTAAGGCATTTGATTGGCAATTACTAAACACGCCTGAACGGCTTAAAATTTCAACGATTGATGGTTTGTCAAGTTTAATTACCAGTCGTTATCCAAGTAAGAATCAATTAGTGCCCAAGCAAATCATAGCTCAAAACTGGGCAAGAAATGATATTTATCTTCAAGCTGCCAAGCAGACGTTATTGGCAATTGATGAGTCTGAATATCAAAATAGTATTGAGTCGGTGCTTCTATATTTGGATAATAATGTTAATAAGTTTTATCGGTTGATTACAGATATGCTAGCTAAGCGTGATCAGTGGCTTTTGAAATTGTACCAACATGGTGTACTTAATATTGAAACCTTGCAGTTGAGTTCTGAAAGGGTTATCACTCAACATTTATTGTTGTTAAAAAATGAGGCAGACTGTTATTTTGATGCTACTTTTTTTGAACTGTTAAAAGATAATACTAAGCCAGAGCTTATGAAAATTCAAAGTGTGCCAGATGCCACTATTGAATCGCTAGAGACTTGGAGAGACTTGTGTCAGCTGTGTTTAACCACTCAGGGTAAGTGGCGTACATCATTGAATAAAAATAACGGTTTTCCCACAGAGTTAAAAACGCAAAAACAATCCATTATTAAAATTTTTCAAGATTTGTCTAGCCAACAGCAATTAAAGGAATTATTAGCAGGGGTTAAACAATTGCCTGATGTTGATTTTTCAACCAATCAAATTAATGCCCTTCAAGACATTGCACAAGTATTAAAGTTAGCTGTTACTCAATTAAATATTTTGTTTGATGTTCATCAAACGCATGATTTTATCCAAGTTGCCTTGGATGCAGAGCAAGCGTTTGATGAACATCAAGTCAGTAATATTGCACTATTTTTAGATAATAAAGTCCAGCATATTTTAATTGATGAGTTTCAAGATACGTCAGCCACCCAGTTTGCTTTATTGGAAAAATTGCTTGCTAGTTGGCAAATAGGTGATGGTAAAACACTGTTTTTAGTGGGTGATCCCATGCAATCTATTTACTTGTTTAGGCAATCTCAGGTGGGTTTGTTTTTGCAGGTACGGGCACGAGGCATTGCTAATATTAAACCTGAATTTTTACAACTGAGTACTAATTTTCGTTCCTCTAAATCTGTGGTTGAGGGTAATAATAAAATATTTTCAAAGATATTTCCTCAACATGAAGATGCTTATAAAGGCGCGATTAAGTATGAATATTCACAGGCTAATTCCGTTGATGAAGATGAAAATGCCATTAACTTTTATCCATTTGCGCATAAACGTTATGATTTTGAGGCACAAAAAGTGCTTGAAATTATTCAAAATAATCCAACAAAAGAGATTGTTATTTTGGTGAGAAACCGTGCGCATTTAGGTGATATTGTGCCCGTTTTGAAGTGTGCTAATATTGAATTTGAAGCATTAAAAACAGCCCCATTGAGGGAAGATTTATTTACTCGTGATTTACTTAGTTTGACTCGAGCACTTAAACATTTAGGTGATAAACTTGCTTGGTTGGCCATTTTAAGAGCGCCTTGGTGTGGCTTGTTGTTAGAAGATTTACTTGTATTGTCACAACAAGACGGGCGTGTTATTTTTGATTTAATTCAGGATAAGCAAACTTTACAAAATTTAAGCAAAGATGGACAATCACGCATGCGAAATTTTGTCCATACTGTACGTGATATTATTAATCAGAAATCTAGGTTTAGTTTCACGAGGGTGCTTGAATTTGCCATTAATCAGTTAGCACCTCAGAGTTCCTTATCCGTTAAGCAGTCTATGATTAAAACCCAATTCTTGCAAATTATTTATGATTGTGAGTCTGCACAACAGCTTGATATTGGAACCATTAATCAAATGTTAGATGAGTTGTATACACCCAGTGTAAATTCACGAATTAAGCTAATGACCATCCATGAAGCTAAAGGTTTGGAGTTTGAGTTGGTTGTTATTCTTGGGTTGGGTAGAGCGCCACAAAATAATAAACCGTCCATCATTCACTTGCAAGAGTTTAGCAATCGGTCGTTATTATTAGCCCCGATAAGGCCTTATACGCAACTAGATGACAGCCGTACTTATACCTATTTAAAGCATATTGAATCACAGCAAAATAAGTTTGAAACGATGCGTTTATTGTACGTGGCAATGACACGTGCTAAGCATGAAATCTATTTATTAGGAACGTTAAACCAGAGCAATCAAGCTAGTAGCAATACTTTTTTAAAACTATTAGCACCTATATTTCAGCATCAATTTGACAAGCTTACACTATCAACTATTGAGGATAATCAGCCACCCATTCGAGCACCAGAGTTGGTTCGTTATGTTAAGCCTTTAGAATATGATAATTTTCTTGATGAGAGTATGGAGGAAATGGATTTTCAGTTGAGTGTTGATTTACAATATAAAAGCCTGCTTGGCACTCTGTTGCATCAATATTATGAAGACGGATTGTTCTCGCCAGACAGACAAAGTATAAGTGTAAGATTGGTGGAATGCGGTGTTGGCAATACGGATATTGACAGTTATATCGATTTTATTGTCAACATGCTTAATTTAACGAAACAAGACAAACACTTTTCTTGGCTATTCAAACAAAGAACATCAACCCAAGTTGAGGCAGAGTTTATAAGTGACAAGCGTAGCGTTATTATTGATCGATTATTTATTGATGAAGATATTTTGTGGATTATTGATTTTAAAACCACAAGACAAGCGAATGATGAATCAATAGCACAATTTATACAAAGGCAAAAAGCCAAACACACTCAACAATTATTATCCTATAAAGTGGCTTTATCAGCGTGTTATTCAATGGAAATAAAGTGTGTTCTATATTATCCAGCAGTACAAGAATTGATTGAAATTGGCTAAATATTTGGTTACTCAGTTAGATTATGTTGGTTTGCTCTTTAATGAGTTTATCTACTCCTGCTAGTAGCACCCTACCATCTGTGAGCATAATGCCATTTTTTGTAATATCAACAGATAATTCTGACGATCTTTTGTCATCATAAACTGCTACGACCGGATGGCTTATTTAGAACTAGCTCATTATTTAAATAAATAAGTGTATTAACTGTGCCCAAGTCAATTGAAAGATTCTTTGGTTTAAATAGCTTGAACATAGGCACTCTAATTTGTATTTGGTTCTTCTTAATGTGCTTATTTAAGAAAATGAGACAGCAAAAAATTAAATTGAAAATATTAAACTAACCTAGGCGTACGAAAGAGGTAGTAATTTCTAGTGATGTTTTTTAAACAAAATGTTAATCATTGCCACTGCATCACAACCAGCATCAAATGCTTGTTGTTGGTTGTGAAAGTCAATGCCACCAATGCCAACAATGGGTATGTGTAATATTCGTTTGGTTTTTGTGATTAGACTAAGCGGGCAATGTGGCGCATTGGGTTTAGTATTGGAGTTAAATAGCGAGCCAAAAGCTACATAATTAGCACCTTGCTTTTGGGCTTGAAGTGCTAAATCGATATCATCATAGCAAGATATGCCAATGATAGCGGCGTTGCCTAATTGCTGCCTTGCTTGTTGTATTGAGCCATCATTCTTACCCAAATGAACACCATTAGCATGGATTTTTTCTGCTAGGTTAATATCGTCATTAATGATAAATAAAGTATTATGCTTCAAGCATAAAAGACGTAATGCACACGCCTCTTTGAGTTTAATGTTGTCGTCGTTAATTTTACGTCGATATTGGAGTATACTAATCTGGTGTTCGATAATGACCCGTTCTATTAAAATAGGATTAAGAGAGGTATTGGGTGTTATGGTATAAATATTTGATATTTTTTTATTAAACACCATGGCTAGTTCTCAGTTAAGGCATAATTTATTAAATATAATTCTCATTATAGTGATTATTGGTGTTATATGGCTTTTGATGGCGTTATTATTGTCTTCATTTTCCACGTCGGAGAATAAAAAACAAACACCATTAATGCAAAATAAAATCACTTCCAAAGGGGTGACTTATCTTGAAAAAATTGATAATTTTTCCTTGCAAGAATTTGATGCTAAAGCGCAATTGTCACATTCTGTTAAAGCCAAAAACTATTTTAGTTTTAAGAATTCTCCAGCATTGTTAATCGAGCCAAAAGTAACATTTTATGACGAAAAAGGCCTTAAAGATTATATGTTAAATTCTAAGCGTGCTTATTATACCGACACTGGTGAAATTAAATTTAAAGGCGAAGTGAGTGTTCAATCTAGCAACGGACTTAGTCATAAAATAAATACAGAAGAGTTACTAATCGGCATTAAAACTAGTGACTTGATGAGCAAAAAACCAGTGACTTATTTGGGTGAAAATATCAAAATTATTTCCCAAGGAATACGTATGCATGCTAAGGATGATAGAATGAAACTAACAGGTTATACCAAAATCAACCAAGATAGTGGGCAACAAATTTTAACTAAAGATTTGTACATCAATCAATCCAAAGGTCAAAAATATTATTATTCAAACAATAAAACCACTTATCTAGCTAAGAAAAATAAAATCTATGCCAGTGGTGTTGATATGGATAGACAAAAACAAGTAATACAACTATTAGGCAAGGTGAAAATTGTACAAGATTCTGGTTCTAAGATTAATACCAAAAACCTAACCATTGATCAGTCTAATGGCTTAGAAGTGTACCGAACTAAGGAGAAAATACATTATCAATCTAACATTGCTGATATTCATGCTTTTGGCATGAATTATGATGTAGCTGAGCAAAAAATTAAGTTGATGGGTGGCGTGGTGGGACGCTATGAATAAAGCCCTTCTAATGTGTTTATTGATATTGCCTGGTCATGCAATCGCTTTAGTGATTGACAGCTCTAAGCCTATAGAGATTAGCGCTAATATGGTTGTGATTGATGAGAGAAAAAATATAAGCACTTACATAGGCAAGGCCAGTATTACCCAGGGTTCTCTTATTTTAAACGCCGAAATCATACAATTATTTAGCAATCAACAAAGTGTTATTAAAATTATTGCCAAAGGTACCCACAAACAACTTGCGCATTACCAACAAAATCAGCCAAACCAGTCTCGCTTTATAGAGGCGCGAGCACTTAATATAACTTATTTAATCGAACAAGAACTCGTACATCTTAAGGGTAAGGCGCATCTAGTACAAGGGTTTGATTCTTTTAGTGGCGGCACACTTGATTATGACATTAAAAATGACAAGATAATCACCAGTATGTCAAAAGACGGCACACAAAGAGTTCGATTTAAAATCAAACTTTAAGAGACTCTTACATAAATATGAATAATGATCCCTATTTATGCAAAGGTCTCTTTAAACGTGGTTATTCTTCATTACTGCTACATAGATATTTTTAGCCCATATATCTATGGGGATATCTCCATATATCCCCATAGAGCAACATAAGCAAAAATGACAGTGTGTATAATTTTTGGTTTTATATTTAAGATAGGATTGTAACATGTCAAAATTAGTTCCACCGCATGGCAGTGATACGCTAAAGCCATTAGCACTAGAAGGTAATGCTTTAACAGCCGAGTTAGAAAGAGCAAAATTACTACCAAAAGTTAACTGCTCTTCAAGAGAAGTGGGCGACATCATTATGATGGGCATTGGCGGTTTCACGCCGTTAGAAGGCTTTATGGACAAGGCAGATTGGCAGGGTGTTTGTGATAACATGGCCATAGAAAGTGGTTTATTTTGGCCAATTCCTATTACCTTGTCTACTAATAGTGAAGATGTTAACCAGGGTGATGAAGTTGCTTTGGTCAATAGTGAGACGGATGAAATTATTGCAACCATGGTTATCAGTGAAAAGTATTCAATTGATAAAACCCACGAATGTAATACCGTTTATAAAACAACTGAAATGGAGCATCCGGGGGTTGTCATGGTAATGGCTCAAGGTAAATACAATCTTGCTGGCTCTATTAAGGTATTGTCAGATGGTTGTTTTCCTGAAAAGTATAGTAATTTATATATGACCCCAATGGAAACTCGTGCTTATTTTGATGATAAAGGTTGGAAAACAGTTGCAGCATTTCAAACACGCAATCCAATGCACCGTTCGCATGAATATTTAGCCAAGATTGCAGTAGAGATTTGTGATGGTGTTATGATTCACTCAGTATTAGGCGGTCTTAAGGCTGGTGATATTCCTGCTGATGTGCGTTCAGAAGCAATTTCAGTATTAATTGAAAACTATTTTTTAGATAATACAATCCTACAATCCGGCTACCCATTAGACATGCGTTATGCAGGTCCTCGTGAAGCATTATTACACGCATTATTCAGACAAAACTATGGTTGTTCGCACCTGATTGTTGGTCGTGATCATGCTGGTGTTGATGATTATTACGGCCCATTTGATGCACATAATATTTTTGATGAGATTGCTGATGACGCATTGGTGACAAAAGCGTTAAAGATTGACTGGACATTTTGGTGTCATAAATGTGGCGGCATGTCTTCAATGAAAACCTGTCCTCATAATGCAGAAGATCGTGTATTACTTTCAGGCACCAAAGTTCGTAAGATGCTTTCTGAGGGTGAAGATTTGCCAGAGACTTTTTCTCGTCCTGAAGTAGCCAAAGTTTTACAAACCTATTATGCAGGTATTAAGGATGAAGACAAAGTAGAAATTAAGTTGAGTGGACACTCGGCAGAATAATAAACCATGCCCATAATCAAGACATCTTGAGAAATTAAAGGTTTTTTTGATTGTAACAAAAGTTTTATATAAGTATAATGGGTCGGATTTTGACAAAATGTCATTGAACGTTAGAACGAAAAAAGACTAAATAAGAGCGCTGATTGAAAAAGAATTGGCAAAATTTAGAATGAGAGTGATTTAACTTTAAGGAGAAAAACCAATGATCGATATCAATTCAACACCAATTGCTAGTCTATTAGCAGAGGGTATTTCATACGCAGACATGCAAATGTACGTAGTCATTATGATTGCCCTAGTGGTTGTTATGACAGTGCTAGATTTGTTACATAAGAAAAGTGCAACTTACTTTTTTAATGCAGCGGCAAAAGCTGAAAAAGATTTAGCCGCAGGTGATGCACCATGTTCATTGGGCAAAGAAGAAGGCAGACTTAAAGCATTAAGCGCTGGTGATAAAGTAAATATATTAGCAAGTACGATTGCAGTAGATGTTGCAACAGCTGGTGAATTTAGCAATGGACTTCGTAGATTGGTACATATCCTAACCATGTGGGGCTTCATCCTCTTTAACAGCGCAACTGCCATTATTATTTTTGGTGCTCAAGAGACTCAGATATTAGCACAAGTATGGAATATTGGCGCAATCATGTTATTTATTGGTACATTTTGGTATTGGTTTGGCTTTAAAGTAGACACTCAAGCAGAAGGTCATTCATGGACAAGAATTGTTATTAAAAGAGACATGTTTAGTTTGTCATTAATGGCAACTTCAGTAACCGTACTAGGTTGGAACATCTACGGTGGTGGTACTGGCATATGGTTCATCTTAGTTCTTTTTGCGACTGTATCACTATTTGGTGGTGTGTATTGGTCTAAATTCTCTCATATGTTCTTTAAGCCTGCTGCTGCATATAATAAGCGCATCATCAAAGCTAATGGCACAAACGAGAACTTGCCTCACGAGACAAGAGACGATGTGTGGCAACAAAACAGACATTCAATGGAGCTTTTAAAAGACGCACCAATGAATATGGGCCTTGGTATTAAGCGTGAAGCGCCTAAGCACTACTAATATTAATTAAATAAGAAGAGAGGAAAATAATATGCCAACTTTTGTATATATGACTCGTTGTGATGGTTGTGGACATTGTGTAGATATCTGCCCATCTAACATTATGCACATTGATGATAAATATCGTCGTGCTTATAATATTGAACCAAACATGTGCTGGGAGTGTTATTCATGTGTTAAAGCATGCCCACATCAAGCAATTGATGTGCGTGGTTATGCAGACTTTGCACCACTAGGACACAGTGTTCGCGTTATTCGTGACGAAGAGAAAGGCACCATTGCATGGAGAGTTAAATTCCGTGACGGTCGTGTGAAGAACTTCTTATCACCAATTACAACTCAACCATGGGGAACTAAGATTCCTGATTTCAGAAATGAGCCTGAGCCTAGTGATGAGATGCGTAACTCGCAGTTATTAGCATTTGAGCCTAAATATATTCGTATGGATGATGACGATATTCACACGTTAGAATCTAACGGTTTGAAATTTAAAGAAGGAGTGTACTACTAATGGGTATTAAAACAATTGTAGAAGACAACATTGATATTTTAGTTGTTGGTGCTGGTTTAGGCGGTACAGGTGCCGCTTATGAGGCTAGATATTGGGGTCGTAATAAAAAGATTATCATTGCAGAAAAGGCAAACATTAACCGTTCAGGTGCTGTCGCTCAAGGTTTATATGCAATTAACTGTTATATGGGCACTCGTTTCGGTGAGAACAATCCTGAAGACCATGTGCGTTATGCACGTATGGATTTAATGGGTATGGTTCGTGAAGACTTGCTGTTTGACATGGCTCGCCATGTTGACTCTGCAGTGCATAAGTTTGAAGAATGGGGCCTTCCATTAATGAAGGATCCTAAAAGAGAAGACATTGGTGCTTACATGCGCGAAGGTCGTTGGCAGATTATGATTCACGGTGAATCATATAAGCCTATTGTTGCTGAAGCTGCAACTAAGCAAGTTGACAAAGTTTACAACCGTATTATGGTTACCCATTTGCTAATGGATGACGCACAAGAAAATCGTGTTGCTGGCGCTGTCGGTTTTAACGTACGTACTGGTAATTACCATGTGTTTAAGTCTAAGACTACTATTGTTGGTGCTGGTGGTGCGTCTAATATCTTTAAGCCTCGTTCAGTGGGTGAAGGTATGGGTCGTGTATGGTATGCACCATGGTCTTCTGGCTCTGCATATGGCTTACTAATTGAGGCTGGTGCGAAGATGACACAAATGGAAAATCGTATCGTTCTTGCTAGGTTTAAAGATGGTTATGGTCCTGTTGGCGCATACTTCTTACATCTTAAAACCTACACTCAAAATGGTTATGGTGAGGAGTATGAATCTAAGTGGTTTCCAGCACTGTCGAAAATGGTAGGTAAAGAATATCTAGATACAGAAGGTCAACATTTATCTCATAAGCCAATTCCAACTTGTTTGCGTAATCATGCATTTATCAGTGAGGTAAATGCCGGTCGTGGTCCAATTCACATGGTAACAATGGAGGCATTTCAAGACCCTCATTTAGAAGAAGTTGGTTGGGAAAACTTTTTAGGAATGACAGTTGGTCAAGCAGTGCTTTGGGCGGCAACAGACGTTGACCCTAAATACGAAAATCCTGAATTAACAACGTCTGAGCCATATGTAATGGGTTCACATGCTACTGGTTGTGGTGCATGGTGTTCAGGTCCTGAGGACATCTCTCCTGATGAATACTTCTGGGGCTATAATCGCATGACGACGGTAGATGGTTTGTTTGGTGCAGGTGATACTGTTGGTGGTACGCCACATGCGTTCTCATCAGGCTCATTTACCGAAGGTCGTTTAGCTGCTAAGGCAGCATGCAAGTACATTGATGATGGTAAGGGAGAAGGGATTAAAGTGTCTGATAAGCAAATTTCTGACCGTAAAACGCAAATCTTTAAATTTTTAGAGAATTATACGGTTGGTCGTAATGAAATTGTTGCCGGTACAGTATCGCCAAGTTACATTTTGCCGATGAGCGGATTGCAACGTTTGCAAAAGCTTATGGACGAGTATTGTGGCGGTGTTACTGTTTCTTATGTAACCAACGACAAGTTGCTAAATATAGGTTTGAAGAAGTTAGCCATTTTAGAAGAAGATTTAGAGCACATTGGTGCAGAAGATCTTCATCAGTTGATGCGTGGGTGGGAATTAAGACACCGTCACCGTACTTCTGAATGCGTGACTCAGCATACTTTGTTCCGTAAAGAAACTCGCTGGCCTGGTTACTATTATCGTGGTGATGCTATGAAATTAGATGATAAAAATTGGCATGTATTGACAGTTTCTCATCGCGATTGTGTTACTGGTGAATACACACTAGAGAAGGCACCTTGTTACCATTTAGTTGGCGAGGAAGATGAGAAATAGAGATTTAGTTTAAATTTTTATCTACTGTATGTATATTTTAAGAAAAAACGTTTCGTTGGAGTATTGAATAAATGAACATTATTGATAAAACAGATGAGGAAATTTTAGCGATTGCAAGTCCAATGTGGGATGACTTGATTAAATATTCTAATAATAGTAATTATGGTGCTTTTAGTCGTCATTTTTCAGAGGATTTTTTGCGTGGTGCTAATGAAATTGAAATGGGTAAACAGTTTGCCCGTAGCGAGCTAACCAAAGGTCTTGAAAAAGGTGCAGAATATTTGGGTATGATTCGTCGTGGTCAGCATGTAACCGTGTTATATAAACAAACTCACTCTAAAAAAGAGGGTGAGTACTTAGGCAGACTCGTGCTTGGTTATGAAGATGATATGGTTAAGATTTTTGGCACAACAATTTTTTAAAAGCTGTGGATAATACTATTCAAGATTCTAAATATGTCGAACTTATCTATAAGGTCATTGATAAAAAAACCGGTAACGTCTTTTCAGAAATTGAATATCCAGTCGGTTATGTACACGGTGTTAACGATACATTAGACAAAAAGGTTATTGCTGAATTAGAAGGTAGAAAGCAGGGCGATATCATTGAGATTAACATTGATGTAGAGAAAATCTACGGATTTCGTGATGAATCTTTAGTTTTTATTGATAAAATTGAAAATGTCCCACCAGAATATCAAAAAGTTGGTACTAAGGTTGTTATGGAAAATTCTAAAGGAGATCCTAAGGAATTTTTGGTCACTAAAGTCGATAATAAGACAGTTACCATTGATGGCAATAATCCACTTTGTAGCCGTGAAGTTAAATTTTCGCTCGAAATTCTTTTAGTGCGTGATGCAACGGATGAAGAGATGGAAGCAGGTGGTATGATAGATGAGCAACCAGATATGGAACAATTATTAACAATGCATTAATTATGAGTATTGACTTTACAGAATCAGAAATAAAGACTATTCAAAGTGCGGTTGATTTTCGTTGGAGAAAAGAAAAAATTAAAGTTAATTTGGCTGATATTGAAATTACCAAAGAAGATGAAGATGAGCTAACGCTTTTTCCGGCAGCTGTTTGGGAGGATAAAAATTCAACTTTTATTATTTTAAAAATAGGCGTATTTTCTTATAAAAGTTTCTTTTATTATTTGTCTGATGAACGCTTTGATACTGGTGTTCCTGAGTATAACGATTTGTATGAGTGTGCAGATAAGTTGTTAAAAGCGCAAGCGGATTTTATTCTGAGTAAAAACACGAAAGATTTAAATCTACATATGCAAAAATAACCCCCTGTTTTAAGTTTTAAAAAAAGACATGCTATGAGATAATAGTTTTCGCCTTTTGATTGTTTGTTTAGATATAAAAAAAGGGTGAACTTATCAACCCCTTCCCTTTTAATGAATCGATTAATGATTATAAAAGAGGAATAATCATAATTGCAACAATATTAATAATCTTAATTAGTGGATTAATAGCAGGCCCTGCTGTATCTTTGTATGGGTCGCCCACTGTATCACCAGTAACAGAAGCTTTATGAGCATCTGAGCCTTTACCACCAAAGTGACCATCTTCGATATATTTTTTAGCGTTATCCCATGCACCACCACCTGTGGTCATTGAGATTGCAACAAAAATACCCGTTGCGATAGAGCCGATTAGTAGTCCGCCTAGTGCCTCAGCGCCTAATAGCAAGCCAACGATAACTGGAAATGCAATTGGCAAAATAGAAGGTAATATCATTTCTTTAATGGCAGATTTAGTGAGCATGTCAACTGCTTTAGAATAATCAGGCTTTTGTGTGTAATTCATAATACCTGGCATTTCTCTAAACTGGCGACGTACTTCATTGACAATACCACCTGCAGCACGACCAACAGCCTCCATTGCCATTGCGCCAAATAAATAAGGCACTAAGCCACCTAAGAATAAACCAATGATTACTTTATGATTAGACAAGTCAAATGCAATGTCTTTGAATTGTTCAATAGTACGTAGTTCATTAGTAAAGTCGGCAAATAATACCAGTGCTGCCAAACCAGCAGAGCCAATTGCATAGCCTTTAGTTATTGCTTTGGTTGTATTACCAACGGCATCTAGAGGATCGGTAATGTTGCGAATTTTTTCTGGAAGTTCAGCCATTTCTGCGATGCCACCTGCATTGTCCGTAATTGGACCATAGGCATCAAGTGCGACAATAACGCCTGTCATTGACAACATAGCTGTTGCTGCAATTGCAATGGCGTATAAGCCGCCCAATTCATGCGCACCCCAAATACTCGCGCATACTGCAAGTACAGGAAGAGCAGTAGATTTCATACTCAAGCCAATACCGGCAATAACGTTAGTACCATCACCTGTGAGTGAT
This sequence comes from Candidatus Ruthia endofausta, assembly GCF_013342985.1. NCBI lineage: Bacteria > Pseudomonadati > Pseudomonadota > Gammaproteobacteria > Pseudothioglobaceae (SeqCode) > Candidatus Ruthturnera > Candidatus Ruthia endofausta. The sequence continues at coordinate 1,108,919 of NZ_CP054490.1, forward strand.
GCCTCAGCAACATGTTGTACAGGGCTGTGTTCAGTTGACGTGTAATACTCTGTTACCACAACCATAACAGCTGTTAGCGCTAAGCCGATCAGTGATGCGTAGAATAAATCCATCCCCATATTCATGTCATTGGTAATAAAGTAAAAAGCAATTGCAGCCAATCCCGCTGAAACGATTAAGCCTTTATATAGAGCACTCATAATAGAGCCACCATTAGAGACTTTAACAAAAAAAGTACCTATAATAGAGGTAATAATTGAGGCTGAGCCTAAAGCTAAGGGATATAAAATAGCATTATTGCCTAAACCTAAGATACCCGCAAGCATCATGGTTGCAACAATAGTAACTGCATAAGTTTCAAATAAGTCAGCAGCCATACCTGCACAATCACCAACATTATCACCAACATTATCAGCAATCACTGCAGGATTGCGTGGGTCGTCTTCTGGAATGCCAACCTCAACTTTACCAACAATGTCAGCACCAACGTCAGCACCTTTGGTGAAGATGCCACCGCCTAAACGTGCAAAAATTGAAATAAGCGAGCCACCAAATGCAAGACCAATAAGCGCGTGCAATGCATCTTTTTGTGCAACGCCATATTCAATCATGCCGGCGTAGTAACCAGAAACACCTAATAGTGCCAAGCCAACAACCAATATACCTGTAACAGCACCACCTTTAAAGGCAACTTGGAAAGCGGCATTCATGCCGTTATTAGCCGCTTGTGCTGTGCGAGAATTAGACTTAACTGACACATTCATACCAATATAGCCTGTTGCGCCTGACAATACTGCACCAACTAAAAAGCCGAGACCAACGGCGATACCTAAAAAATAAGTAATGATGACAAGCAAAACAACACCTACCATAGCAATGGTTGAGTATTGACGATTTAGGTAAGCATTTGCGCCTTGTGCAATTGCATCTGAAATTTCTTTCATTTTGTCATTACCTGCAGGCTGTTTGTTAATCCAGGTAATTGTAAATAGGCCGTATAAAACAGCGATAATTGATGCCGAAATGGCAAGGATAAGAATTGTATCCATTACTTTATTTTCTCCTTTTTGATTTGTGTGCAAATTTTCTTCAGGATTGATTATAGTTAATAATTGTCTATATAGTAAGACGATAATCTAATAATTTAATAGAACTAACTTATGTTAACTATTGATAGAGTATTATTAAGCGCTAATTTTCGTTCCAATATTTGCTTTTAATGCCATGATCTAAATCTGCCTCAATTAAGTGAGATCTAAGTTTAAGTAGTTTTTTAATAAGGACAAGCTCGGCTTTTTTTAGCTTAAAGCGTCTGAGGTACGGTTAACCACGATACCTAAAAGCTCTGTAATAGCATTTTCCAATTGAATTTTGGGAAATAGGCATTAACTGGGACACCAGAGTTTCTGCTTGATACTTGGGCAAAAAAAACTGCGATTAAAGTCTAAAAATCCTTTTAAAATTTAATCATACTTTTTCCAAAAATCAATATTTTTGAAACTTTCAATACCACCTTGAATTTTCCAACTAGGGGCAATCCTTGTGGATATCCAGTTAGTTTAAGAGTTAAGACTTTGGGCCAGTGACGAGTCTAAGTATTTTTAAGTCCAAAGCGGATAAAAATTCAGTATAAACATCCTGCATATAAGCGGTAAATAAGGAACGTTGACCATCGTCTGTTAGATTAGGGTTGTTAGTGTCGGCTAGTCTTGCGTGTGTAAGCCGCTTCTTTGTCAAAGACGATAAAATGATTATGCAGCATTCTAATGCTAGGTACGTCTGCATTAGTCATTGGCCAAGTGGCATCAAGTGATGCCTCACCAGCAAGAATGAGATATTTGTCTGGATCTGGGTAATGTTTTAACATAAAGCCAATAATAATTTGGTTCATGCGATTTTTACTTTAAGGTAGCTGTGTGCGTCGCACTGGATGATCTAAAGGGTTCAGAATGCTTTTAGAGGTGTTGTAAATAATACAATCGAATTCATTTGAATGCCCTAAAGTTTTTCGATAAAATCGTTAGGCAATAAGCCGTTATTTTGGGTTAAATCTTGAAGATTTTCAGGCGAGTTAAAAACTTGTTTGGTTTCCAACCCCCCTTGAGATCCAAAGGATGGGGCGGGGGGGCGAAAGGGATGTTAATTTCTCTTGGATCAAATTTAATCATAAGAGATTAAATTGTTTAACTTAATTGTGCGTAAACACGATCTCTAACTTCGTCAAGCGTACCTACACCAACAGCTGCACCATATTTAGGCGCATCACTATCTTTATTCATCCAAGATTGATAATAATCAACCAGTGGCTGGGTTTGTTCATGATAGACGTCTAGACGTGCACGCACCGTATCTTCAGCATCATCCGCACGTTGTACTAACTCTTCACCAGTAATATCATCAATGCTTTCAACCTTAGGTGGGTTGTAAACAATGTGATAAGTACGACCTGACGCTAAATGCGTACGACGACCTGACATGCGAGCAATGATATCTTCATCTGGCACTTGAATTTCAACCACGAAGTTAATTTTAACGCCATCTGTTTTTAACGCCTCTGCTTGGGCAATTGTGCGTGGAAAGCCATCAAATAAGAAGCCATTTTCACAATCATCTGCTTGAATTCTTTCTTTAACCAGGCCGATAATAATATCATCAGAAACCAAACTACCTGCATCCATGGCTTTTTTAGCCTCAATGCCTAATGGGGTGTCTGCTTTAATAGCTCCGCGCAACATATCACCAGTTGAGATTTGAGGAATTGAATACTTTTGACAAATCTTAGTTGCTTGAGTACCTTTGCCTGCGCCCGGAGGGCCTAATAAAATTATGTTCATTTTTTCTCCTTGTCTGTTTTATTTAATGTCTCTAGTCAGAAGCAAAACTCCTGGCTATTTTTTTTTACTAAAAAACCAGAAAGCTTTGCTTCCTGAAAGTAATACTTAAACTTCAAATGGGACTAATTTTTTATCTACCACTATCTTCTTCATCACCACATAATCAGGCAAGCCGTTCTTGTATGGTGGATAATCTTCACCTTCAATAAGTGGTTGTAAATATTCACGACAAGCGTCAGTAATACCAAAACCATCGTCGGAAATGTAGTTTGTAGGCATCATCTTTTCAACATTAGCGATGTCTTTTAACTCGCTTGAGCCAATTTCCCAAGTGTAGGGGTTATTTGAGGTGCGAATAATGGTAGGCATGACTGAATTTTTACCTTCAAGTGCCATATTAACAGCCGCTTCACCTAATGCATAAGCTTGTTCAACATCGGATTTTGAAGCTAAGTGACGAGCAGCACGTTGCAGGTAATCTGCAACTGCCCAGTGGTACTTATAACCTAAGGTGTCTTTGATTAAATTGGCAACCACAGGTGCTGCACCACCAAGTTGTGCATGGCCAAAGTCATCGCGAGTGCCTTGTTCTGCCAAAAAGCGACCATCTGGCCATTTTGTACCTTCGGATACAACGATTGTGCAATAGCCAAATTCTTTGACGTTTTTGTCAATTTTAGCTAAAAATTTCTTTTCATCAAAATCAACCTCTGGGAATAAAATTACCACAGGTATTGAATCATCAACTAAGCCACCTGCTGCTGCAATCCAACCCGTATGACGACCCATTACTTCAAGGACGAAAATTTTAGTTGAGGTTGCCGCCATTGAGGCCACGTCAAAACTAGCTTCCATAGTAGAAACAGCAATATATTTAGCAACTGAACCGAAACCTGGACAGTTGTCTGTAATTGGTAAGTCGTTATCCACTGTTTTAGGTACATGAATGGCTTGAATTGGGTAGCCCATTGATTCAGATAATTGAGAGACCTTTAAGCAGGTATCTGCTGAATCGCCACCGCCATTGTAGAAAAAATAACCAACATCATACGCTTTAAATACTTCAATTAGTCTTTCATATTCTGTTTTGTTGGCCTCTAAAGATTTCATTTTATAACGACAAGAGCCAAAGCCACCAGAAGGCGTATGTTTTAAGGCCTTAATATCAGCACTAGATTCTTTTGATGTGTCAATTAAATTTTCAGTGAGTGCGCCGATAATGCCGTTTTGACCTGCATATATCGTGCCGATTTTATCTGGATGTTTGCGCGTTGTTTCAATCACGCCACAAGCTGATGCATTAATCACAGCAGTCACGCCACCTGATTGGGCATAAAAAGCATTTTTCATAATTAGTTTCCTAAAATAACAAACTAATAATTATACTTTATAAACCAATTATGATTTTTCTAAAATGTGTTTAAGGTTTGTAAAACTTTGGTTTAGCTCAAAGGAAAATTCTTTAGCCAACAACAAGTGTTCAAGTAATTGCATGGTGTCATCTGCATATTCGTGTACCAGTTTATTACGTAATAAACGCATATCTATCTAATTGCCAGCATTATTAATAATGCTAAGCTACTCTACTAATCAATGTAGATTACCAATCGCCGTTTTTGGGATTCCGTCAGACTACTTGAGGAAAAGTGGTAATAATTTATCCACAAACAATGTCTTGCATGCGTGAAAATTTAGACACAAAAAGATTCTAGCCTGTCAATGCCTTCAGGTGTTTACAAGGTGTTTTCTAACCACTTGGTATTTAAATTATCTTCAGAGAATAAGCGCCCAATTACGCCTTTTACCAACAAATCCTCTTTGTTAAAAATAATCATAATTTAGTTAATTCTATTCCTGTCAGTGAGTCTCATATGCTTAATTTATTAATTAATTTCTGTATCATGTTTTATTTGTTCAAATGAAGAGTTTAGATACACACCAAGAGTATTTGATTGTGTTCTCTTTACTTTGCAAAGATACTGAGGTGTTGCCAAATACAATTAAACTAGAATTGCCATCATTGCTTGATGCAAAACTCAACATGTTGCCTGATTTTAAAATCACACTGAAATTGGTACTAGCAACAATGCCTGAGCCACAAACCGTTATCATGCAGCCATTTGAATCACGACCAGCAGTGCTATCGGTATTGACTGCGGTATTCTTTAACGTAATGATTGAATTATTCAAAACTCGAATGCCATGATTACGACCATTCAGAATCACATACTTGTAAGTAAACTTAACCTCTGTTGCTTACCCTTAGTGCATGATAACTGGTTGCCTGCATTAATGACCTTGCTGTGTAAGGGGGTGCTCAATCGCTTGTTGTAAAGGGTTAGTACTACAGTCAACACTAATAATTGGGTTATCCGCTATACTAAATATTGGGGTTGAGTTACCATTAGAGCTGTCACTGTTTTCTAATATTATTTCCTGCTGGTGTGCCACTTAGCGTGCCAGTTGCAGTACTAAAAGTCGCCCAGCTGGGTTTATGTTGAACAAACTCTCACTCTCAATATCATTTAGCCGTTGGGGTAAAGTTATAAGGAACATTAGCCATTGCACTTGTACTCGGGCTACCAGTAATGGTGGGTGCACCATCTTCGCTCATGGTTATTAGGACATTTTGACCTTGGGTGATTACTGGCGTATCATTAATATTAATAACAACATTATGATTGCCAATATCGTTATTGCTTGGCGTGCCACTTAGTTGTTTTGTACTCTCATTCAGTGTTAGTCATGCTGGATAAGTAGATTAGGAAAAAACGATTGTATCATTTACTTTATTGTTATCAGTATCGAGTTGTTCTGCACTCTCTAGTGGAAAAGCATCATTAGCATTGAGCGTTCCATCGCCATCTAAATTGGGATTAGTTTGCGCAGGGGCAATCATAACTTCTATCGTTGTTAAATTTTCTGCATCTGTAATTGTATCTGTGTGGTGGTTTCGTCTAGTAAAATTTGCTTGACTTGCTTGACTTGCTTGACTTGCTTGACTTGCTTGACTGTCTTGTTGGTATTTGGAATAGACAAAGTATCTGGGTCTTGCTGTAATACTTGTAGTGTATCTGGGTTGATTTGCGTGCCATTGTCTATTAATTCTTGGGTAATGACTGCTGTTATGCCAGTATTAATGTCTGTTGTATTTGCACCCATGGTAAACTCCATAATACAAGCAAGATTAACAGTTTTGTTAAACGTTAGCCGTAGTGCGATTAGTCAACGGGAGTCGGTCGAAGGTTCATCGCCTAGCACTCAGTATTTATTGCAAATAGCTAGTTTATTAAAGATAAGTTTTGAATGGTTGGCAACGGGTAGCAATACTAACCAAAATAAAATCATGAATATTGTTAACGAGCCTGAATTTAGTGCTGAAGAATTAGAAATTTTGCAAATTATAAAGAAGGCGCTTGTCGGCAAAAAATGTGCATTATTAGCAATCAAGCAAACGTGTAAGGGGTGATTTTCCATTCTTGAGAGTGACTAACCTCAAGAACAAAGCATTTTGCAGCGCCATAATTACGTACTTGTCCAGCAGCACCTGGATTGATAACCCAAGGTGTTTTTTCTTGATCGATAATTTGTTTGTGAGTGTGCCCATAAATGATAATTTTTGCATTTGGATGGGCAGCTCTTAGTGAGTCATGAGAAGGCTGATGAACGCCATGTTCGTGCCCATGCTCAATGACGATTTCTCCATTTGGGAGGTTTAGTTTTTCTATTAAATTTAGATGAGTTATGTGTACGTCGTTATTACCTTGAATGGCAATTAATTTTTGCTTGGGTTTGAGTGCTTGAAGGGTCTGTGCATCAATAATGTCACCAGCATGGATGATAATATCGCATTGATTCATTAGCTTAATAATTTCTGGACGAATAAAGCCATGTGTATCTGAAAGAATGCCAATTTTTGTATTCATTTTTATAAATGCGTTCTGATGGGCAGCATGTGTTCGAAGGTTTCGATATTGATAAATCCTTTTATTGATTTCATGTCCATGTTAGAGCTGGGTTTATTAATGGCAACAATGCTAGCAATGCCGTATTGTTTGGCGGCATTTAGCACCGATAAAGAATCGTCAAAGAAAATACTTTTTTGCTTGTTCAAATGAATAGCTTTGTTTAACTGGTGCCAAAAATCTTGCTCTTCTTTAGCTGCGTTGTAGTCATGCGATGAAATAATGGCATTAAAATACTGTGATAAATTAGTGATTCGCATTTTTAATTGAATGGTTTTTCTATGGGCGTTGGTGACTAAATAAATGCGCTTTTTGTGCTGTTTGGCTTGTGCTAAAAAATCCAATACAAATGGGTGTATCTGGATTAAATGAGCCACGTCTTCTTTGAGTTCAGCAATGTTTAGTTTGAACACTTTTTGCCAATAATCCAAACAATACCAATGTAGTTTTCCCTCTTCTGCTCGAAGAATGGGATAGATTTTATCCTTTGATTGTTGGTGTGTCAGGTTGTACTTATTGGCAAAGACCAAAGGCATATACTCCATCCAAAAATACAAATCAAAATGTAAGTCTAGTAGAGTGCCATCCATGTCTAATAAAATGGTGTCTATTGAAGACCAATCAATGTTATTTTCTACGCCAAGTTGTGCCATTGGCATTATCCTCTAGTACAATACCAAGCTCGGCTAACTCGTCTCTGATTTGATCACTGAGTGCAAAATCTTTATTAGCTCTAGCCTTATTTCTACTGGTAATCTTTGCACCAACTTCGCTGTTCGATAAGGAAACACCTTGCTTTAAAAATTTATCCGCATCCATCTGCAAAATACCAATATAACTACCGAGTTTTTTGAGTAATTGCGCCAAGGCATTAGCTTGCTCAATGTCCTCTTCACGTTGTGAATTGACTGTCTTTGCTAATTCAAATAAAACACTCAAAGCGATGGGTGTATTAAAGTCATCATCAAGCGCTTCGTTAAATCGTACTGAATAATCAAAACGCATGGATACTTTCTCAGTTGTTGCGCTAGAAGCATTGAGACTACGAATAGCAGTATACAAACGAGATAGTGACGACTTGGCTTTATTAAGATTATTATCTGAAAAATTAAGTGGACTGCGGTAATGAGAACTCATGATGAAATAACGCAAGGTTTCGCCATCATAGCTTTCTAATACGCTACGAATGGTGAAAAAATTATTCAGTGATTTACTCATTTTTTCATTATCAATATTGACAAAACCTACGTGCATCCAAGTGTTAACAAAAGTGTAATTATTCGCACCTTCAGATTGGGCGATTTCGTTTTCATGATGTGGAAAGGCCAAATCCATACCACCACCATGAATGTCAAAGTGATTGCCTAGATAATGTGTGGACATGGCAGAGCATTCAATATGCCAACCAGGGCGGCCTTGTCCCCAAGGAGACTTCCAGCTTGGTTCGCTGGGTTTTGACATTTTCCAAAGAACAAAATCCAGCGGATCTTTTTTAGCACTTTCTATCTCAATTCGAGCACTTGCCACAAGTTCATCAAGATTTCTCCTTGAGAGTTTTCCATAATTTTTAAAACGACGCACTGAATAATAAACATCGCCATTATGAGCTTGATAAGCAAAGCCTTTTTCAATCAGCGACTTTATCATATAAAACATTTGATTTATCGCATTAGTTGCACGCGGTTCAACATCAGGTGGTAACACGCCAAGAGCACGCTCATCTTCGTGCATGGCATCAATAAAACGATTAGTTAATGTATATATATCTTCTTTATTTTCAACAGCGCGTTTGATAATTTTGTCGTCAATATCGGTAATATTACGCACATATTCAACATTTGGGAAATACCGTCTAAGATGGCGAGTGATAACATCAAACATCACTAATACTCGTGCATGACCCATATGGCAATAATCATAAACAGTCATACCACAAACGTATATGCTTACTTTATCGGCATTAATTGGGCGAAAAACTTCTTTTTGTTTACTTAACGTGTTGTAAATTTTAAGCATGAGCGATATTTTACGTGAGTATTTATCTGATTTTGTCTTGTCAATAACAAACCCCTACTTTTTATATGATTTATCGACATAAACAGTTGTATAATTAATGGATTTTTTAATTATACATAGGAGAAAATGTATGAGCGTTTTAGTCACACAACAAGCCCCAGATTTTACGGCTGCTGCTGTTTTAGCAGATGGTACGATTGTTGATAATTTTCAACTTTCTAGCCTTAAAAGTAAGAAAATTATGTTGTTCTTTTATCCACTAGATTTTACTTTTGTTTGCCCTTCAGAGATTCTAGCGTATCACCACAGAATGACGCAGTTTAATGACAAAGGTGTTGAAGTGGTTGGTGTTTCAATAGATTCAGAGTTCACGCATAACGCATGGCGTAACACGCAACCAGCAGAGGGTGGTTTGGGTGTTATTGACTTCCCATTGGTGGCTGATACTGATCATTCTATTATGGAGGCTTATGGTATTGTGCATCCAGCAGGTATTGCACTGCGTGCATCGTTCTTAATTGATGAGAATTTTGAGGTACGTCATCAAGTGGTGAACGATTTACCATTGGGCAGAAATGTTGATGAAATGTTACGTATGATTGATGCACTTGATTTTCACACCGAGCATGGCGAAGTTTGTCCTGCGGGTTGGAACAAAGGTGATGAGGGTATGAAAGACACGCCTGCAGGCGTGGCTGATTATTTATCAAAACATGCTGATGAATTGTAATTAAATTTGTTGTTGAATGGGGGTTAAGCTCCCTTTTTTTATGGCTTATTATAGGGAGAATTAACAATGGAAATGAAAAAATTATAGATGTATTTGTACGACTGAGTGTATGATGAATACTTAGGCGCACACAAAGAGGGGATTGAGCTAGGCACAAAATGGGAAAATGTTCCCAAAGATTGGGTATCCGGGTTGTGGTGGTGCTAGTAAGGCTGAGTTTGAAATGGTTGAAATCTAGTAAAATAGCCTTTTTTGAACTGAGACAAGGGAAGAATAATGTCAAAAGTATTGATATTACCAGGTGATGGTATTGGCCAAGAGATTATAACACAAGCACTTAAAGTCATTAACTGCTTGAATGCAGATTTTAATCTTGGTATGACGTTTGAACATGACCTGATTGGTGGTAGTGCTTATGATGAAACTGGCTCTCCTTTGCCACAAGCCACACTAGACGCTGCGCGTCAGTGTGATTCTATTTTATTAGGTGCTGTGGGCGGCTATCAGTGGGCGTCTTTAGAGCGTAATTTGCGACCAGAGCGAGGTTTGTTAGGACTGCGTGCAGAAATGGATTTATTTTCTAACTTACGTCCTGCGATTTTATACCCACAACTTGCTAGCGCTTCAACGCTTAAAAAAGAAGTGGTGTCAGGGCTTGATTTGATGATTGTTCGTGAGCTGGTTGCGGGTATTTATTTTGGCAAACCACGAGGTGTTGAAGTGCGTGATGGACAAAAATATGGGTTTAATACAGCCACTTATTGTGAGTCAGAAATCAGGCGTATTGGGCATTCAGCCTTTGAAATTGCACAACTTCGTAACAAACGTGTTTGCTCGGTAGATAAGGCAAATGTGTTAGAAGTATGTGAATTATGGCGTGAAGTGATGACGGATGTGGCTAAAGATTATCTAGATGTTGAGCTTACCCATATGTATGTAGACAATGCTGCAATGCAATTAGTCAGAGCACCTAAACAATTTGATGTGATGGTGACTTCAAATTTATTTGGCGATGTGTTAAGTGATTGTGCAGCAATGTTGACTGGTTCAATTGGTATGCTGCCATCAGCCTCGCTTAATCAAGACGGGTTTGGTATGTATGAGCCTATTCATGGTTCAGCACCTGATATTGCAGGCAAAGATATTGCCAATCCTTTGGCAACTATTTTATCGGTTGCTATGATGTTGCGTTATTCGCTTGATCAGGTGGGCTTGGCCCGTAAAATTGAAACGGCAGTTAATACTGTATTAGACAAAGGTTATCGTACGCAAGATATTGTAACAGAAGGTAATACGCTTGTTGGTACAAATAAAATGGGTGATTTGGTGGTAGAGGCATTAGTATGAAAATTGTGGTTTATTCAACCAACACTTGCCCAATTTGTGTCAAGACTAAGGAATTGTTAAACAAGTGGAATCTACCATTTGAACAAAAAATGATTGATGAAGATCGTGTACTTATGGCGGAGTTTTCAAAAGTGACTAATGGCGCTAGAATGGTGCCACAAATTGTCATTGATGATGAGCATATCGGTGGATTTAGCGATTTAACTGAGCTGCATATGGATGGATTCTTTGGCTAAAATGTGTGTTTGTTTAAGAAAAAACCATAATATCTAGGTTTTTAATTTTAGGGATAGGAATGTGTCTTTCAGTTGATTTTATAAATCCCTAGCTTCAATCTCAAGTAACATTTTGCTAATGTGTTTGCCAAACTGCTCATCAAACCCATGCCAATTTTTATAAGCGGTTAGCTGTTTAATGGCAATGGGTTTAATTTCATAGTCAGCTAAATCTTGGTCATAACCTTTTTTAGTTTCATCTTGAATAATGAGCAGGTAATCTAAAAATGGCGTAACAGCATGGTTTACATTACCTGATGAGCCATGTCCAGGCACGTAATAATCTAGACCCAAATCTGTTGCATATTGCAATACTTTAATGTTGCCATGCATACTAGAACTGTTGTCAAAACGACCCATGCGATTAACAAAGCCATTATCGCCTAAGAATAAAGTTTTACTGTTGACATGTTCAATCATAATGTCTGTATTGGTATGTGCTTTAATGGTAGGATTGTGAATTTTAAATTGTTCTGAACCTAAGTTAATTACTTGTAAATGCTGGGTGGCGTCAGTTGGATAAGTGCTAATTGTATCTTTTGTTAAACCGTCAGTTAGGGTTGTCATTAAATTAACCCAGTTATCGCCTCCGCCGTTTTTAGCCTCAATAATCATTTCTGGGTGGGCATAAATCTTGGCATTAGGATATTTTTCGATGATCGCTTGATTGCCTAGCCAGTGGTCGCCATGAACGTGTGTATTAAAGACGGCAATAATAGGTTTTTTGGTAATTTTTTCAACTTCTTTAATCACTTTTTTACCCACATTATAAGCACTACCTGAGTCAACAATAATAACGCCTTTTTTGCCAATAATAATGCCAGGATTATTCATAAATCCTTGATTCTGTACACTTGGCTCACCAGATGGGCCATGAATGACCAGTAGGTTATTACTAAGCTTTTCAGGCGAAAATTCGCCCATGCCTTTAATTGTCCAAGCATTTGATAGAGTTGATAAGGTTAAAGCAAATAAAAGATAAATTGTTTTCAATGTTCTCTCCAAAGAGAGTCATTGTACCTTATCAGATTTTAGGGGATATGCTCAGTTAGAATACAAAACGATCCAAATGGGCTTATCCTTATTTATTGTATAGGGCTAAATATGTAACAATTAAGAGGTGTTTAATTATGTTAATACAGCCGATACAGCATGGCATACCTGAGAATAAATCATAAATCATTCTTCAATTAATGCAAGTGGTACGACAAGAGTGCTTATTCCTGGATTAGCAGATACAAAGTTTAATTTAGGCAAACAGCAGTTTTTATTGTTAACCCCCTTTGTTGTTGTGTTTGGTGTGGTTAAGACTGTGATGAATTTATTAGCAGGCCATTTGAGTGGTCAATATGCTCGTAAACGCGTGCTCATTACAGAATGAATTGTTGCAATTCCTGTGCCGTTTATGATTTTATATGCACCTAATTGGCATTGGATTATAGCGTCAACCTTGCTATTGTTGGCGTGGCAACAGCTTATATTGTTAATCTGATTGGCATAAGACAAGGTTTGTTCATATTTTCTGTTGTGGCGGTACTTGGGTTGTTTTCATCTATCTTTTATATCAAAGAAACCATGCCATGGGCTAAGTTACACCAAAGAGACAGTCTGCCAATAGAACAACCAAATTTTGGCAAGCTGTTTGTTCAAGGGAGTTGGCGTGATTTTGGTTATGCTGTGGTGGCATTAACACCAGGTATGGCTGTACAAATGACCCAAGCATTAACAGCGCTATTTTTATTAGCATCTGTTGCTATGATTCTATCTGGGTTGCGCGTTTTAATAATAGTTCCAAATCGTAAGAATTAGTTTTATATTTGATGGTTTGATACCAATCAATGGCATAATACCAACCATGCGTAAAAACCCTATTGTCTTAAATATTAAAATCATTGCCACAACCCGTTTTTTCAATATTGAGGAAATGGATATTGAGTTTTCAAATGGTTCAAAAAGAGTATATGAGCGTTTAAAGCCATCAGGTAATGATGCAGTATTAGTCATACCGATGTTAGATATTGAAACTGTGTTAATGATTTATGAGTATTCTGGCGGTACAGATCGATATGAACTTGCATTAACTAAAGGAAAAATTGATGATGGTGAAACACCTATTGAAGCCGCTAATAGAGAGTTAATTGAAGAAATTGGCTATGGTGCTAACAAATTAACTTTTATCAAAGAAATGACTATTGCACCTGGTTATCAATCTAGTATTACTTACATTGTACTAGCACAAGATTTATATAAAGCGAGAGCAGAAGGTGATGAACCGGAGCCATTAGAGGTAGCGGCATTTAAGATGGCTGATTTAGAAAACTTGGTTTACAATGAAGATTTAACTGAAGCCAGAAGCATTGCAGCCTTATACATGGCAAGAGATGTGATTAATAATCAGTGACACAATAGTCAGTGATTGAAATACCTAAGAATTTTGTTTTGTCATCTGTTGATACTGCTTTTGCAGATGTTGAACTGGCGTTAGAAGAACCTAACGGATTGATTGCATTAGGTGGGTGAACTAACAACCCATCGGCTTTTAGAAACGTATCAACAGAGAATTTTCCCTTGGTATAACGAGTCAGAGCTAGTGCTTCGGTATTCTCCAGACCCAAGAATGGTGATTACTTTAGAGCGACTTCATATTTCAAAAAGCCTCAATAAAACGATTCGTTCTGATAAGTTCGAGGTTAAAGTTGATACAAACTTTGAATGTGTGATTCATCATTGTAAAGCCATTCAGCGTAAAAATCAAAATGGCACCTGGATTAATAATGATATGGTACATGTTTATACTGCACTTCACTTGCAAGGATTTGCACATCTTGTTGAAGTGTATAAAGATTCTCAATTGGTAGGTGGGCTTTATAGGGTTGCTCTAGGGCAGGTGTTTTTGGTGAGTCTATGTTTTCATTAGTGCGAGATGCTGCTTCTAAAATTGCTTTTAATATACGGCATTATGTGTTACTGAACTATTAAAAGAATTACTGTAAAATAGACGTTGATTTAAATAAAAAACAGGTAAAGAAACAATATGGAAAAAATAACCAGGCTTATGGTGTTAGCCTTTATTGTTATTGGTATTTCTTCTTGTGGTAAGATGGGTGAATTGGAACGTGTCAAATCGTCATTATTGGTCATGCCAAGTATCACTCAAACAGTATAATAAATCTTGGGTTTTTCTTATCAAAATCACATACTTCATACTGAATCTGTCAATATTACAGACTTGATAGAGATTTATGGATCGCCACTTTATGTCTATTCTCGCACTGATATTGAGAACAACTGGTATGAATTTGATCAAGCATTTGGTACACATCCACATTTAGTTTGCTACGCAGTTAAAGCCAACTCTAATTTAGCAGTGCTTAATATTTTATCTAAAATAGGTTCAGGTTTTGATATTGTATCCATTGGTGAATTAGAGCGCGTTTTATTTGCTGGAGCAGATGCGTCCCGCTGTGTATTTTCAGGTGTGGCTAAAACAAAGGCTGAAATTAAACGCGCTTTAGAGGTAGGTATTTTTTGTTTTAATGTTGAATCCATGGCGGAGATGAATCGTATTGAACAAGTGGCAAAAGATATGGATATGCAAGCACCAATTTCGCTACGCGTTAATCCTAATGTTGATGCAAAAACACACCCGTATATTTCAACAGGACTGAAAGAAAGTAAATTTGGTGTTGATATTGATGATGCTATTCCTATCTATCAAATGGCACATAATTCACCTTATTTAACCGTCAAAGGATTGGATTGCCATATTGGCTCACAATTAATAGAGGTGTCCCCTTTTTTAGATGCACTTGATAAGGTGCTTGAGCTGGTTGCCAAACTTGATAAAATTAGTATTCGTATTACTCATTTGGATTTAGGTGGTGGTGTTGGCATTAAGTATGATAACGAACAAACGATTGATATTAATGCTTATATTGTCTCAATTATTAACAAAGTGAGTGATTTAAAAGTTATTTTAGAACCGGGTCGGGCGATTATTGGCAATGCTGGCATATTTATTACCAAAGTTGAATTCTTAAAGCAAAATTCATATAAGTCATTTGCAGTTATTGATGGCGCAATGAATGATTTATTGTCCCCTGCCCTTTATCAAACTTATCATCAAGTATTGCCTGTTAATGAAAATACTAAAGGCGTTGATGCTAATTGGGATTTGGTGGGGCCAATTTGTGAAACAGGTGATTTTTTAGCTATAAATAGAAAACTTCTCTTATCTGAGGGGGACTATTTAGCACTCATGTCTACTGGTGCTTATGGTTTTTCCATGAGCTCAAATTATAACTCTCGTCCTAGAGTAGCGGAAGTAATGGTATCAGGCAATCAACACACACTAGTGCGAGAACGTGAAACCATTCAAGATTTATTTAACAAAGAGTATATGGTTGATGATTAAATTAACCAACAATCAAAAAAAAATTCTTAGATCGAAAGGCCATACTCTAAAGCCTGTCATAATAGTAGGACAACACGGATTAAGTGAGTCTGTTTTGGTAGAGCTTAAGGCAATCATGGAAAAGCATGAATTGCTAAAAATTAAAATACGTATTGACGAGAGAGAGAGAAAGCAAAAAATAATTGATAAAATCATTGACACTTCTAATGCTCACTTGGTACAAATAATTGGCAACATTGTGGTGATTTACCGCGGCTTTGATGAAGAACCACAAATTATTCTTCCAAGACAGTAAGGGTCTAATGAAGATTGCAATTAGTGCGGCAGAAACCTCAGGCGATCTGATTGCTTCCAAGTTAATTCAATCCTTAAAAAAACAAAATCCTAATGTCACTATTGAAGGCTTGGCTGGGGATAAAATGACGGCTGCTGGATGTATACAACATTGGGATCAAAGGCAAGTTAATGTGATGGGCTTTAGTGAGATTTTAAAGAAATTGCCGTCTTTATTGCGCTTACGCAGACTTATTATTGCTTATTTTTCTAATCAAAAATCTGATGTTTTTATTGGTGTTGATGCACCAGATTTTAATTTTGTAATTGAGAGAAAGCTTAAATCTCAAGGCGTAAAAACCGTGCATTTTATTTCGCCTTCGGTTTGGGCTTGGCGCCAATCTCGGATTAAAAAAATTAAACAATCAACAGATTTGATACTGTGTTTATTTTCATTTGAGGTGGATTTTTATCAAGCGCATAATCAAAGAGCGCTATTTGTTGGGCATCCTTTAGCACAGAGTTTTCGACCTAGAAAGTCGTATATTAAGACAAAAAATATTCTTCTAATGCCGGGCTCTAGGCAAAGTGAAATTAAGCTGTTGCTGCCTGAGATGCTACTGGCAGCTAAAATAATGTCCACACAAGACCCAGCGCTAATCTTTCACTTGGCTTTAGCGAATGATGAGTTATTAGATTGGGCAACTGCTCAGGTGGGGAATATGCCAGTTGAGATTTCGCTTGGGCATGCACATGCACATATGTTAAATACAGATTTGGCATTGGTTGCATCAGGTACTGCGGCATTAGAATTGACGTTGGTTGGTGTGCCTATGGTAGTTATTTATAAGTTGTCTAGTTTTAGTTATTTTATTGCTTCAAGACTGGTTAAAAGTAAATATATTAGCCTGCCAAATATAATTGCTAATAAAAATTTAGTGCCAGAGTTGATTCAAAATAATGCAAGTGGCAGCAATATCGCCAAACATGCTATGGCAATCATGAGTCGTGATAATAAAGCGTTAATCAAAGAATTTAATGCAATCCATCAGCAGTTAGACTTAGATGCTAGTGATGAATCAGCACGTATTATTTATGAATTTATTAACGAATAAACACATTCTTAATAGTGTGGTGTTGGCGTTAGCTGAGGACTTTGGTACTGGAGATGTTTCTGCTGATTTATTATTAAACAAAATAATCATAGCTGAGATTATATCAAGAGAACCCGGCGTTATTTGTGGTATAGAATATGCACAAAATACATTTTTATCACTTGATGATAAAATCAAACTAGATTGGAAAGTTAAAGATGGTGAATGCATTAGTTCAGGGCAGGTTTTGTGTGTTTTAATAGGCGCTTCTAAGGCCATTATTAGTGCTGAAAGAGTGGCGCTTAACTTTTTACAGATGCTAAGCTCTGTGGCGACAAAAACTCACTATTTAGTGAGTAAAATTAATCATACCAATGCACAATTACTAGACACTAGAAAAACCATTCCCGGATTAAAATTGGCGCAAAAATACGCAGTAAAATGCGGCGGCGGTGTTAACCATCGTATGGGCCTGTATGATTGTATTATGCTGAAAGAAAATCATATTATTGCTTTAGACTCAATCACCTTGGCAGTTAAATTAGCAATAGAGCAATACCCAAATCTTTCTTTAATTGTTGAAGTGGAAAACTTAATCCAATTACAAGAAGTGCTCACACTTAGTGGTGTAACCCGAGCATTGTGTGATAATTTTTCCATAAGTGATTTAATACAAGCAGTTGACATGGCTAAAGGTAAATTACCCTTAGAGGCTTCTGGCAATATCAATGAAAATACCATTGTGGAAGTGGCTAATACTGGCGTTGATTTTATTTCTACAGGCAGTATCACTAAGAATATTCAGGCAATAGACTTGTCTTTAAGATTTGTTTGAGGCAAAGAAAATTGGGCTGGTTAAATCGTCTTTAGTATTGTAACTTAGAGGCTTTCCATCTTGGCTAACAACACTGCCGCCTGCACCTTGTAAAATACATACGCCAGCAGCGGTGTCCCATTCGGAACAAGGACCAAATCTTGGGTAGTAGTCATATCTACCTTCTGCAATAGTGCAAAATTTTAGGGCGCTACCCAATTGAGATACTTTATAAGTACCGCATTCTCCTAAATGGTTTTGCAGTTGTTCGTTGTGTGACGAGCAATGGCCAATGACAATTTTTAAAGGGTGATGGTTAGTGTGTACATTTAATGGTTGGATAACATCTTCTTGTTGTTTGAACGCTTTGTTTACATCTGTTGTATAGTAGTGTGTTTTGCTTAGTGGTGCATAAATCATGCCAAATATTGGCCTGTGTTGTTTAATATAGGCAATACAAATACAAAACTCACCTGTCTGCTCAAGAAAGTCACGCGTGCCATCAAGCGGGTCAATTAACCAGTATTCATGCCATTTAGAGCGTTCAGAAAATTCAATTATTTCAGATTCTTCTGAAAATATGGGCGTATTTGGTGTGAGTTTTGAAAGTGCTTCAATAATCAGTTCATGTGCGTTTTTATCAGCAATGGTCAGTGGCGTTTCATCTAATTTGATTTTAATATCAAGCTCACTTTTATAAAGTGACATAATCATGCTACCAACTTGAGTGGTTAGCCTAATTAGTGGTGGTATGAGCAAATCAAACATGGTTATATTATCATACCTCATTGGATATGATAAGTATTGATTTTTGATAAAAATGGTGGGCCTACTTGGACTTGAACCAAGGACCAATCGATTATGAGTCGATTGCTCTAACCAACTGAGCTATAGGCCCTAAAGGATTATTCTAGGAAGCTTTGTAATTTATGCGCACGAGAAGGATGTCTTAGTTTGCGTAGTGCTTTGGCCTCAATCTGACGAATGCGCTCACGAGTAACATCAAATTGACGACCAACTTCCTCTAAAGTGTGATCAGTATTCATATCAATACCAAAACGCATTTTTAATACTTTGGCTTCGCGAGGCGACAAGTTAGACAGTAATTCACTTGTAGCTTCTTTTAAGCTTTCCTTGGTGGTTATCTCAACAGGTGAAGATAGATTGGTGTCTTCAATAAAATCACCGATATTAGAGTCTTCATCATCACCAACTGGTGTTTCCATTGATAGCGGCTCTTTAGCAATTTTTAGAATTTTGATGATTTTGTACTCTGGCAGTTCCATTTCAGTTGCTAATTCTTCAGGAAAAGCCTCGCGGCCAAACTTTTGCAAGAGTTGGCGACGTACACGATTAAGTTTATTAATAGTCTCAATCATATGAACTGGAATACGGATAGTTCGTGCTTGGTCTGCAATAGAGCGAGTAATGGCCTGACGAATCCACCAAGTAGCGTAAGTAGAAAACTTGTAACCGCGACGATATTCAAATTTATCAACCGCTTTCATTAAGCCAACATTACCTTCTTGGATTAAATCTAAGAATTGTAATCCGCGGTTGGCATATTTTTTTGCAATTGAAATCACCAGCCTAAGGTTTGCTTCAATCATTTGTGATTTGGCTTTTTTAGCACGACAATCGCCACGGCGATAGATTTTGTTTAATGCTTTGAGTTCAACAATAGTGAGTTGCATCTCTTCTTCAAATTGTTGAAGATTTTTTTGTGCATAATAAATCTCATCTTTACTGATCTTTAGTTTTTCCTCAATTTTCTCATCTAGTTTAATGGTGTTAAACCAATCAAAATTGGTTTCATTATTAGAAAATAATTCGAAAAAATGTAATCGATCCATGCCTGCATCTAAGCAAACATTTTGAATGATTTTTTCTTGTTTTTTGACTTGATCCACGCGGTCACAAATAACCTCTATCATGGTGTTAACCAGTTTGGGTGCTAGGCGTAAGTCTGACAAACTTTTGGATAATTGTTGACGTGCTTCAATTGTTTTTTTATGACGGAAGCCAAGTTTCTCGTTAGTCTTGTTGTAAGTTTCGGAGTATTTTGATACGGTTTCGAAACGGTTATACACCTGATTTTCATCGGGCCCTGTATATTCCATTTCTTCCATGTCTTCATATTCTTCATCATCATCAAACTCGCCTGCATCAAAAGCGGCTTTTTTTGCAGCAAAGTCTTCTGCGTCACCTTGATAGCCGATAATAACATCGGTCATCTTGCATTTTCCTTCTTCTAGGCGGGTATGTGCTTTGAAGAAAAAGTCAGTAATCATAGGATATAAAGTAATGCTTCGCATGATTTCAAACACACCAGCTTCAATTTCTTTAGCAATGCAGATTTCATCTTCTTGTTCTAGTAAATTAACAACACCCATTTCACGCATGTACATTCTAACTGGGTCTGTTGTTCTGCCAAATTCTGAATCCAATGCTGCAAACGCAGCTATTGCTGCCTCTGCTGACGTTGATTGTGCTTTAGTACCAGATTCAACCACTAGAGTATCTGCATCTGGCACGGTATCAGAAACGGTAATATCCAACTCTTCAAGAATCGTGACAATGGGTTCTACTTGCTCTTGGGTTAATAAATCTTCTGGCAGAATGTCATTAATTTCAGAGTAGGTTAAATAGCCTTTCTCTTTACCAACCATGATTAGTTTTTGTAATGCTTGCTTGTGTGCTTTAGTTGTGGATTTCATAAATTAAAGTTAATGTGTCTGACAAACCAAGGGATGGATTATACCCAAAGTTATCAGTTAAAAATCATAGACTTGTGCTGTGGTGTTTTTTACCCCGACTATTATGTAAAAATAGTACTAATAGATTGTTCTTCGCTAATTCGTTTGATAACCTCAGCTATCGTTGGTGCAATGGATAATTGCCTAATTTTAGAGCAGTTGGCAGCATCAACATTAAGTGGAATGGTATTGGTTGTTACTAATTCATTCAGTTCAGAATTGTTAATATTGTTAATTGCATCACCAGAGAGTACTGCATGGGTCGTATAGGCCACTACTTCTTTAGCGTCCCGTTGTTTCAAAACACTAGCGGCTTGGCAAAGTGTGCCAGCGGTATCAACCATGTCATCAATCAGAGTGCAAGTTCTACCTTCAACATCGCCAATAACATTCATGATTTTAACCATATTGGGCGCTGGGCGTCGTTTGTCAATAATGGCAAGGTCTGCATCATTTAATCGCTTTGCAGCGGCACGCGCCCTTACTACGCCGCCTACATCAGGAGATACGACAACGATGTCTTGGTAATTTTTAGATAGGATGTCTTCAATTAGAACGGGTTGGGCGTAAATATTATCAATTGGGATGTTGAAAAAGCCTTGAATTTGGTCTGCGTGTAAATCAACGGTTAATATCCGATCAACACCTGCAGATTCAACCATTTTTGCAGCAAGTTTTGCTGTAATGGGTACACGCGTTAAGCGTGATCTTCGGTCTTGTCTTGAATAGCCAAAATAAGGTACAACAGCGGTAATTCGTGCTGCTGATGAGCGTTTAAGCGCATCAACAATAACCAAAAGTTCCATTAGGGTTTCAGCCGGAGAAGGCCCACAAGTAGGTTGAATGATAAACACATCACAACCACGTACATTCTCTAATATTTCAACTTGGGATTCGCCATCACTAAATCTACCCACAAGTGCCTTACCTTGTACAATATTTAAACTAGAGATAATTTCGCCAGAAAGTTCAGGGTTAGCATTACCACTAAAGATTTTAATTTTGTCAAGAGACATAGAGGATTAATCAATACTATTAAAGTGGTTAAATTATACGCCGATAAGGAGATAAAATATAAAAAGAAGTTGGCTGGGCTGGCAGGATTCGAACCTGCGCATGACGGGATCAAAACCCGTTGCCTTACCGCTTGGCGACAGCCCAATTGTGAATCGGAGAAATATTGATTGCACGCGACACAAAACTCATCCATTTTTTTGGCACTTTTTTAGCCGCTACCAAGGCATCTTTCTCAGTTAAGAATTCATTAAAAACACAACTACCTGTGCCACTCATTCTAGCTTGACCAATATAATTAGCACGTGTGTTAAGATATTCCAGTGCAATAGAAATTTCTGTTTCTAATTCTATGGCAGCTTGCAAGCAATCATTGTGAGTGTTTTCAAGTTCAAAGAAGTTGGCTATTTTCCCTTGAGGTTTGCTCATTGTCAATGCATAATGAGCAAAAATTTCTCTGGTTGAAGTATGTTTGTTAATAAAGATCACCAAAAAATAATGATTAGGGGTTTTAATAGGGCTTAGAATTTCTCCCATACCTTCCGCCCAAGCGCTTTGAGCAAAGATAAATACGGGTACATCTGCACCTAGACTTAACCCCAATTTCATCAGTTGTACTTGGGTTAATTTTGTACCCCAAAGTTGATTAAGTGCCACTAATGTGGTTGCTGCATCTGAAGAGCCACCTCCTAAGCCACCACCAATCGGAATATGTTTAACAATTGAAAGATTAACGCCCAACGTTGTGCCAGTATATTGTTGAAGTGCTTTGGCCGCTTTAACGATTAAGTCTTGATTTTGTTCTACATTTTCATTACCACTGATGCGTTTAATGACTCCATTATTGCTTACTGTGTAAGTTAGTTTATCGTAATAATCAAGCAGCTGAAAAATGGTTTGCAAATTATGATAACCATCCTCTCTTTTGTTGTTAATGTGCAAAAATAAGTTAATTTTTGCAGGGGCAAGCCAAGTGCTAGACATTAATAAAAACGTTTCGGTAGTGTTTTAACTCATCAATTGAGTCTTGGATATCAGAAAGTGCCAAATGTGCGGAGTCTTTTTCAAATACCATTTTTGCATTAGGCTTCCAGCGCGCAACTAACTCTTTAAGGGTAGAAACATCAATATGACGGTAGTGAAAAAATTGCTCTAGTGTTGGCATATAATTATACAAAAAACGCCTATCTTGACAAATAGTATTGCCACACATTGGGGAGGCTCCTTTGTTAACATATTTTTCTAAAAATTCTAAGGTTTGGGCTTCTGCTTGTTTGTAAGAAATGTTACTTTCTCTAATGCGTCTAAGCAGCCCAGAACTGGTGTGATGTTCGGTATTCCATTGGTCCATGTTACTTAGAATTTCATCATTTTGATGAATGGCTAAAGAAGGACCTTGTGCAAGAATATGAAGTTGCGCATCAGTGACAACGGTGGCAATTTCGATAATGACACTCTTTTCAGGCATAAGCCCTGTCATTTCTAAGTCAATCCAAATAAGATTGGTTTCTTTATTCATCATAAAAACCTATATTAACAACCCGTTGATTCGCGAATAAAATCATCTAATTTTTGATGAGCCGCGCCGCTGTTTAAAATATTAAGTGCTTTATCAACACCCTTCTGTAGTGAATTTGCAAGTCCACACACATAAATAGCCGCGCCTGAATTAAGGGCAATGATGTTTTTAGCCGCGCCATCTTTGCCATCAAGTGCTTGTTGAATCAGCACTAATGAGTCATCCGCATTGTTGGCTTTAATATCATCCAAGTCACCCAGTAGCAAGCTAAAATCAGTAGGGTTGATGGTGTAAGTACTAACTTGACCATCTTTCAATTCAGCCACAAACGTGTCATCAGCAATTGAAATTTCATCTAAGCCATCTTTAGAATGCACAACCATAATATGTTTGGCACCTAAATTTTTTAAAACATAAGCAATCGGTTCAACTAAAGATTGAGTATATACACCTATGACCTGATTAGGTGCTTTAGCAGGGTTGGTTAATGGACCTAAGACATTAAAAATAGTTCTAATAGCAAGATCTTTGCGCGCGCTAATGACGTATTTCATGGCAATGTGATGAAAGGGTGCAAACATAAACCCGATACCAATTTTTTCAATACATTTACCAATTTTTTCAACACTCATATCAAGATTAGTACCCGCTGCCTTTAAGACATCAGCACTACCTGATTTTGAAGAAACGCTACTATTGCCATGCTTAGCAACTGACCCGCCAGCGGCTGCCACAACAAAGGCACATGCGGTTGAAATATTAAATAATCCCAGTTCATCACCGCCTGTGCCACAAGTATCTACCAAGTGTTTGGTGTTCTTAATGGTGACACCTTTGGCCAGAGAACGCATTATTTTGGCAGCGGCAGTAATTTCATCAATACTTTCACCTTTTATCGCAAGGCCAACTAAAAAACCACCAATTTGTGCATCGGTGGTTTTGCCTGTCATAATGTCATTCATTACCTTATGCATTTCACCTTCGCTAAGGTCTTGTTTTTCAATAATTTTCTTAATTGCTTGCTGTATGTTCATGGTGTTATTGGCTCATAAGTGATTCAATGTCGTTGATTTCTTTAGCGAGGGATTTGGTTAGCACTGTATTTCCTGATGTTGTTACTAATACATCGTCTTCAATTCTAATGCCAATATTGTGATAAATTGGATTAATTTTATCATCCTTATGGATATAAATACCAGGTTCAACAGTGGTTATCATACCAGCTACAAATTTTCTGTGATTACCATTCTTTTTGTATTGCCCTGCATCATGTACATCAAGACCAAGCCAGTGTCCTGTGCCATGCATATAAAACTGTGATAAGTCACCGCCAGTTTTTAATATACCAAGGTTAATCAAATCTTGTTTGATTGTATTAGTGGCAACTTTATGAGGTTCATTAATTTTTACACCAGGTTTGATGATATTAATGGCATTGATTTGAGCATCAAGCACGATTTGATAAATTTGTTTTTGTGCAGGAGAAAACTGACCACTAACTGGAAAAGTTCGGGTGATATCTGAGGCGTAACAATCCACTTCAGCGCCAGCGTCAATCAAAATCAAGTCGCCTTTATTGAGTTTTTTGTTATTTTCTATGTAGTGCAGTACGCAAGCATTTCCACCTCCTGCAACAATAGCTGTGTAAGCGTGTTGGGCATTATTCTTAGTAAAGTATCCGTCAAAAATACTTTGCACTTCAAATTCAAACATATTGGGCTGGACTGCTTGCATTGCTAATTGGTGTGCTTTGATTGAAATATTAGCAGCTTTTTGCATGGTGCTTATCTCGAGTGTGTCTTTAATAAGGCGCATCTCATGTAAAGTTGGGATAAGTGATTTCAATTGATAGCTTGATAAAAGGCGTGTAATGTTGTTGTCTAATTGGCAAGTTTTAGCATCAAAGTAAACTTGATTATTAAGGATTATTTGGGGTAATTTTTCTTTTAATAAATCTATAGAGAAAGCATGATCTGATTTTAAGACATTGGACGCATTATCAATCCCTAAACGTTTTCCACTCCAAATTTCACGTGCTTTGTCTTTAGGGCGTAAAAATATTGTGTAGTTGTCTTTAGAAAAAACTGCCAGAGCCTCAGGTTCTTGGAAGCCAGTTAGGTAGTAAAAATCACTATGTGCGCGGAAAGGGTAATTAACATCACCAGAGCGATTCTGTTCAGGATTGGTGCTAATAACAACAACTGCATTGCTGTCAAGCTGGTTTAGCAGTGTGTGCCTTCTTTTTTGATGTATCATTTTTTATCAAATATGGCTTAATTGTATGAACATTCCTATTCACTATTTATTACGCACAAAGATACCATGAAACACGTACGATTGTACCAAAATGTTCCCTTGCAAATTAATGAGAAATTGATGCTTGATGATACGCATCACGCCACTTGGCAAAAGTATTGTGTTTTTCACAAGGCCAAGAGATTACTTTATTAACATTGAGCTTGGCAATGGAATAGGTTTGTGCTTCATCATCGTACTAAATATTCATTATTAGAAATGAACAAGGTTAATCAAGCAACTATTATTATCGGGCCAGAAGGTGGATTGAGCGACCAAGAAATTGCAAATGCAAACGCACAAGGCGCTCAAAGTTTGCTAATATGCAGTTGTTATGGGGTGGTTAATGTGTTTAGGGCTTTTTGAATGGGCTCTAATATGTTAATAAGTTTTTTACGAATGGCAGAACCTGTTAAATTGTGCGCTGAAATAGTGCTAATGACCAAACGTTCACTTACACCTGCTAGTAGCATCCTAGCAAAGAGCTTTTCTT
Organism: Candidatus Ruthia endofausta; assembly: GCF_013342985.1. NCBI lineage: Bacteria > Pseudomonadati > Pseudomonadota > Gammaproteobacteria > Pseudothioglobaceae (SeqCode) > Candidatus Ruthturnera > Candidatus Ruthia endofausta. Next base: position 1,134,758 of record NZ_CP054490.1, read on the forward strand.
TTTCATCTTTGGTGTCATGAGTTATGATATTGGCTTGATTAATGATATTATTAATAGATTCTTTACAAGTGATTGAAGAATGAGATAAATACTGTCCAAGTACGTTCAATGTACGATACAAAATAGTTTCTTGGTTGATTTTTTTTAAAATATGAATCAAGGTTTTTAATAGCAACTGTGCTTGTTTGCTAGAAACGACTTGCAAGTCCTGATGCTTGAAGTCAAGCGGAGTTTGATCAACTTCGCTGGGTAGATTGCTCTGTATACGCTCAATAAAGCCAACCAAAAGTGCTGTTTTTCTTTGACCTTGTTCCCATAATTTAGCCTTTTCTTGTTTGCTAATTAAATCTTTTTGTAAAATCAAATTGGTGGTATCGATTAATTGTTCTACATCCTGTGTAAATGGCAAAAATTCTAGTAAATAGTGGGCAATATCTTTGCCAACTTTGGTATTAATACACAAATCTTTAGTAAGCAGGAGACGACCAATTTCGGCTTGATTGTCAGTATTAGTAGCACACCACCAAGCCAGTTTTAGCAAATCTTTATCAAGATTGGTTGCATTTGACACCGCTACAACTGCTTCAACTTCACCCAGTTTGAGTAGTGATGCAAGGTTTGATGACGCCACTTGCCCTATTCTTGACCAGCGCTTTAAATACGACGGGTAGCCACCCATTGTGTCTAGTATTTGGTTAATCAGAAGTTTTTTAACTGCCTTAATATAGGCATCGCTATCATATGTTGGGTTTAAATCAATCGCCTGCTCTTTGAATTGTGCATTGAGTCCAACCACGACCAATTTATAAGTATCAATGCGAATTGCAATTGAAGTGCTAATAAGAACATTCAGTTTAAGGATGTCTTCAGTACTTAGCATTTAAAAGCCTATTGAGTTGTGATAATGAGTGATTGGCAACAAAGTCTTTAAAAATAACCAGCGACTGTTTACCGATGTTGATTATCACCAAAAATTTAGATTGATATGTATAGTAAGCTTGAGGGTATTCATGAGTTTGATGATGGTTATTTATTGTTTTAATTAAGCCTTTGGTAAGGTTAATTCTTTTAATGGCATTGTTTGTTAGTAATAAAATTTGCCTATTCAAATAATACCAATGCGCAACAAGCAATATACTAATAACAAGACTAGTATATAAATTAAAACAAAGTTAATAAGTGTAGTAGCGTTGATAAAATAACTTTTTAAGGGCTTAAGTTTGATGTTTAATGATTCACTCATCATTACCCAATTCTATACCTATCTCATTTGCCCTATCAAAGGCAGCACGTATTGCATGGGCAATAATCACTTCAAAATTCTGGTCTTGGAAAGATTCAATTGCTGCTTGAGTTGTGCCATTTTTTGAGGTGACTTTATTGCGAAGTTGTTGGGGCGAATCCTCAGAGCTGCTTGCCATCATACTTGCGCCCAGTGCAGTTTGAATGCTTAATTTTTGCGCCATTCTTTCATCTAATCCTAATGCTGCACCAGCTTTAGTCATTGATTCAAGCATTAAGAAAAAATATGCAGGGCCACTACCAGAAACTGCCGTAATTGCATCCAACAAACTTTCATCGTCTACCCATAAGCATTCGCATACAGAGTTGAGTATATTTTCTGCTAAGGATTTTTGTTTGCTTGATACTTGCTCATTAGCAAATAAACCTGTAATACCTTGCTTGAGTAGAGCAGGCGTGTTAGGCATGGCACGTACAATGGCTTGATTGCCACCTAGCCAGCGCTCAATGTCACGTGATCTAACCCCTGCAGCAATAGATATAATGAGCGTATTAGTTGTAAGTTTCTTTTTTAAAACTTTACAAACACTAGATAATACCTGTGGTTTAACAGCAAGAACAATAACGTTACACTGAGCTGCAAGTTTGGTATTATCCGTAAAAATCTCAAGGTTAAATTCAGCTTTCCGAAGGGATAATAATGCCTCATTGGTGTCACTAATTTTGATTTGATTGTGTTTAGTGCCATTGTTAATCAGCCCAGAAATGATGGCATGTGCCATATTGCCAGCGCCGATAAAACCGATGAGTGAGTTTTGCATAACGAATGTTTGAAGAAATAATATAATGTGTATTTTACCAAAATAGTGTTGCTAAAAAATACAAGGATGACAATGAAATTTTTTAACCCAAAATTAATTATGATTGATGTAGACGGAACCTTAATTGATAGCGTCCCAGATTTAGCCTATTGTGTTAATGAATTGATGAGAGCGATGAATAGAACGCCATGGAGCGAGGCCAAGGTGCGCCACTGGGTTGGTAATGGTGTGCCAAAGCTGGTAGAAAGGTCATTAACTGGTGAGCTTGAGGCGAGCGTTAATAAGCAAGATTTTGACAAAGCCTATCTAATTTTCTTAGAGCTATATAGTGTTAATACTTCCGTGCGTTCATGTTTATATAGTGGTGTAAAAGAGAGTTTGGATTATCTAAAACAACAAGGTTATATACTAGGCTGTGTGACCAATAAGGCCAAGCAATTCACCTTACCAATTTTGAAAGATTTGGGTATTTTTGATTATTTTAGGTTGGTGGTTTCTGGTGATACCTTGGCAAAGAAAAAGCCGGATCCATTGCCGCTATTACACAGCGCTGAATTTTTTAACGTTAATCCGAAAGATTGCCTAATGCTTGGCGATTCAATCAGCGATGTAGCCGCCTCACGCGCTGCTGGATTTAAAGTTATTTGTATGTCGTATGGGTACAATCATGGCAAAGATATTCAAGATGCCAATCCAGATTTAGTGATTGATTCAATGTTTGAACTTAAAGATTATTTATAACTAGTATCAGTAAAATGTATTCACATGGATACATTTGATAACCAACATATTTGGCACCCATATGCCAAAATTCCTAACGAGATTCCCACCTATTTGGTTGAATCGGCCAAGGGTGTTTATTTAACTTTAGAAAGCGGCAAGCACGTTATTGATGGTATGAGTTCATGGTGGTCAGCCATTCATGGTTATAATCACCCAGTACTTAATAAAGCGATTGAAACGCAGTTAGGGAAAATGTCTCACGTCATGTTTGGCGGGCTAACCCACCAGCCTGCGATTGAGCTTACTAAAACGTTATTGAATATCACACCTGATCATTTAACCAAGATATTTTTTACCGATTCTGGTTCAGTATCAGTAGAAGTTGCCCTCAAGATGGCACTCCAATATTGGCATAATAAGCACCAAGCCAATAAGCAAAAATTTATCACCATTCGGGGTGGCTATCATGGCGATACATTTGGCGCTATGAGTGTGTGCGATCCAGATGATGGCATGCACCATTTATTTTCAGGCGTATTGCCACAACACTTTTTTGTTAAAAGCCCGTCTATTGTATCCACGGATGAGGCATTAGCAGATTTGAGGGCGACATTAAAGAAAAACGCAGGTTCAATTGCAGCCATGATTTTAGAACCTGTTATACAAAATGCAGGTGGTATGAAAACATACAACCCCCAATATTTACTTAAAGCCAAAGTACTTTGCAAGCAATATCATGTTCTATTCATCTTAGATGAAATTGCCACCGGTTTTGGACGAACTGGACACTTATTTGCACTTGAACATGTCAATGTTAAGCCCGATATTTTATGCTTAGGCAAGGCATTAACAAGTGGCTATATGACTTTAGCAGCCACACTAACTACCGATGATGTCTCAAACGCAGTCGGTACGCTTATGCATGGTCCTACCTTTATGGCAAATCCATTGGCTTGCGCTGTAGCCAATGCTAGTATTGAATTATTACTCAATTCCCCTTGGCAAAATAACATTGCTAATATCGAAGAAATATTGAGTGCAGAATTATTACCTCTTCAAAAGTATGCACAAGTTAAAGATGTGAGAATTTTGGGCGCTATTGGTGTGATAGAACTCACACATGAAATTGACATACATCCAACTCAAAAACATTTAATTGAATTGGATGTTTGGCTCAGGCCTTATGGAAAATTACTCTATACCATACCACCGTTTATAATTACTGATGATGAGCTTTTAACAATTATTAATGCCATTAAAACGATTGTAGGGGAGTTGTGAAAGGGTTTATTATTTGCAATGTATGGGTTAATATGATTTGGTGGATCTATCTCATTAGTCATAAGCCAATATGCATATTCAGGATGGGCATTACACAGTTTCTTTATAGTTTCATGTCTTGGTTCTTGCTCACTTTTTTTTGAACCTTTACACGCTTCTCATTTTTATTTTTACTAAACTTGTCATTTCAGCTTGTGTATAGCCCTCTATTTTCCTCACTAATTTTAATTTTTCGTTAAATTTCGTAAAGTACTTGATACGACTATAAAGTCGTATCTGTGCTGATATAGCTGTTTAATCTGTTTTTAATCAAATTAAACCAAGAATGCACTTAATTTAGCATGTTAGTAGATGAATTTACCCAAGAGTATATAGAGAAGGGTCGTTAGACACCATATTGATATATTTATCACTATGGCAGTATCTCCAGTAACTGGAATTTCATCTGAAAAATATGCCGACATGACTGGTATTCCTCACAAGCGCGTTAAAGACTGGTGTTTAGAAGGCGCCTTAACTTGTAGGCGATTGGACAACAATGGTAAGGAGATATCAAACTAGTCTAAAAATCCTAAATTAGGTCATTGGTATATTGATACGTCAAAACGTATAGGCGATGTTAGATTATAACAAGCCACCTGTTATTCAATTGGATCAATATCTAAATACCAACGCACTTTGTTTTTGAGTTTGAGTGTGCTGATGTGCTGATTAAAGGTGGATAGTATTTGATGGAGCGTTGCTCGGTTGTTGGATTGTAGATATAGGTTGAAGTAATAGTAGTCTGATTTTTTTTCAATGGTGTTGGCTACTGGCCCCCAAATTTCTACTGAGTCCATTTGTATGCTTTTTAATAAAACGGCTGCTTCATGTAAGAAATTCTCAGCATTTTGTTTGTTTTTTGCATTGGCACATAATAATGCTTGGTGTGAAAAAGGCGGCATCATTGCGCTTAGGCGTTGTTTGAGGAGTTGGCTAGCAAATTGTGTGTAGTGAGATGATAAAACAAAGTTAAAAATTGGATGCTCGGGGTAGCGAGTTTGAATAACAACCTCGCCTTTTTCTTTATGTCTGCCAGCACGGCCTGATACTTGAATGAGTAGTTGGGCTAAATATTCAGTTGCTCGGAAATTAAGGGATAAAAATCCAGCATCAATATCCAAAATACCAACCATTGCAAGGTTGGAAAAATCATGCCCCTTGGCTAACATTTGCGTACCAATAATAATACAAGGTTCACCAGCATTAATTTGCTCTAAGTGTTGTGCAAAGGCCTTTTTGCGTCGTGTGGTGTCACGATCAATGCGGATAATAGGCGTGTCTTCAAAGTGTGAAGACAGTGTTTCTTCTAGTCTTTCTGTGCCATAGCCTAATACTTCAAGATTCTGCTCACAGCAATCTGGACAGGTGTGTTCTGGCATTTTCTCATCATCACAATGATGGCATTTAAGACGATTGATATGGCGGTGATAAACCATGGTTGAATCGCAATGATCGCATCGCGCTTTCCAGCCACACTGCGTGCAATAATAAACAGGTGCATAACCTCGACGGTTAATAAACAACATGACCTGCCTTCCGGCGGATAAATATTGTTTGGTTTTTTCAACCAACATTTTAGACAAGACGCCATCAGTATTACTGCGTATATCAATCAAACTGACCTTTGGCAGGGTGGCACCACCTGCGCGTTTGGTGAGTGTGATACGTGTGATTTTCTCATCCATTACATTTTTTAACGATTCTAATGAAGGCGTTGCTGTACCTAAGACTAGTGGGATATTGGTTTGTTTGGCGCGGATAAGGCTTAAGTCTCTAGCACAATACCGAAAACTTGATTGTTGCTTAAATGAGTTATCATGCTCCTCATCAATAATGATTAAGCCTAGGTTTGGCATTGGTGCAAAAATGGCACTTCGTGTGCCAAGTACCACGCCAGCCTTACCATTTTTAGCCATGAGATAGGCATCTAGTTTTTGAGTTTCGTTGAGTTGCGAATGAATCGCCACTACGCGTGTTTTTAGGCGTGACTCAAAACGGATAATCATTTGTGGCGTTAGCCCAATTTCTGGCACCAATACCAACACTTGTTTTCCTTGGTCAAGCATTGCTTGGGTGGTGTGTAAATACACCTCAGTTTTGCCGCTACCAGTCACACCGTGGAGTAAAAAAGCGTGATATTGGTGGGTTGATTTTAAGATTTGTGCGATGGCAATGTTTTGCTCATCTGTGGGTTTAAAGTCTGGTTGCTGTGTTTTATTTGGCAAGCTAGTAATTCTTTTAATGTTTGCTTCTTTACCTAAACGCAAGTTCTTAGGTAGTGCAGTTGAAATCACCTCGCCAATTGGATGGTGATAATAATTGGCCGACCAAAACAAGAAATTCAAGGTTGGCTTGTCTAAAATTGGCGTTTTGTCTAACACTTCTTCAACAGATCTAAGCTTATCAAAATTACTTTTATTCTTAATAGCTAGTACAATGCCGATTACTTTCTTACGCACAAAAGGTACTTTAACACGCATGCCAACAAGCACCTCATTATCACATAGGTAGTCAAAAGTTTTATTTAATGGTACGGGTATAGCAACTTCAACGATTGATGACAAGATAATAGACTTTTGATAAAATTAGGTTATTTTATCAATAAATATCATTAAGTCCAAGGTTAAGTATGGTGGTTATTCAAAATAGTATTCATGATTCATCTGTTAATGAGTATGATTTAAGCAACACTTTGCAAAAAGCGCTTAAAGAGCTAGGCAAGGGTGAAAGCGAGTTATTGATTCGATTGGTCAATAAAACAGAAATTCAAAACCTTAATAAAATTTATCGTCATCAAGATAAACCTACTAATGTATTGTCATTTCCAAGCGATTTGCCGATTGAAATTAATGAGGCACTTTTAGGCGATGTGGTGATTTGTACACAGGTCATCTTAAGAGAGTCTATTGAACAGCATAAATCTTTTAATGATCACTTAACTCATATGGCAATTCACGGTATGTTGCATTTATTGGGCTATGACCATATTGATACTAAAGATGCGCAGCAGATGGAAAGTCTGGAGATAAAAATCTTAGCAAAAATTGGGATTAACAACCCTTATTAAGTTAGCAAGAAATGTCACCATTCATTTGGGGTAAGCAAAGGTTCACCCGCTTTAAATGCTAGACATTTTACCAATACGCTCAATAGCACATAATTTATTATCAATGTAATACATTTTTAACTGGCTTCTTTCCCAAGGCGGAATACTGGCCTCTTGTAAGACTTTTTTTAGTGATTGAGTGTGTGTTTTCCCTAGTAATTTAATGCGCTGGCCTTCTTGTCGATAACGAATTGAAATTTTTTTTAAATCCTTAAACTCTTCATAAAATGGACAAGATTCGTTTTTTCTTGGTAGGGCTTTATTGATGAAATATAGTTCATTTTGGTAGCGTCTAATCTCATATTTATCCCAACATACCAAAGGGTTAGCATCTTCTTTTGTGTGTAGTAGTTCAATAATTTGGTGCATTATTTTATCGCTAGGTGTTAAAAAGTTAAGAAAATTTAAATGATGGAGAAGAACATTTTTAATTCTGTGAGTTCCAAGTTTGGTAAGTTTGCTTGTATCGATACGATTGGTACTATTGATAATATGATGCATCTTGATATCAATATCAGCCAATTCGCGTATAAGTTTTAAGGTTTCTGATTGGTGTTTTGCGCTTCTGGCAAGTGTTCTACCTAAATTTTTATACACGTCAGATAATTTAGGTAGAATTTCTAATCGCAAGAAATTACGCCTAAAATTAGTATTTTTGTTGCTATCGTCTTCTATCCAGCTTAACTTGTTATTTTCAGCATAATCAATAATTTGAGACTTGTTAATTGTTAAAAAAGGACGATAGTGAATACCTTTGCCTAAAGGTTTTTCTTTAGGCATGGCGGCTAACCCTTTGATACCACCACCACGGAACAGTTGTAGAAGCAGGGTTTCTGCTTGGTCGTTCTGATGGTGCGCTGTGCAAAGCACCTCATTTTCTTTTAATGAGTTAGATAGCGAATGATAGCGTTTTTTTCGTGCATTTTCTTCGATATTAGATGTATTATCGAAGGATAAATCAATACTTAAATAGGCGATATTAAGGCTTAAGCATAGTTTTTCACAAAACTTATCCCATTCATTACAATATTGAGACAAATGATGATTGTAATGAATGACGCTTGTTTTATTGGGATAATGCATGTTTAAATAATGCAACAGTACGACAGAATCAATGCCGCCACTAAGACTGAGGACAATTTTCTTGCTCTCAAGAAATAAATCTTTAGTCTTTAAATCTTCCAAAACTTAAGAGTTTTTCTTGTCTATTTTGTAACAACTGTTCTATTGGTAGTTGTTTAATTTCATTGAGTTGTTGTGTTAACGCCTCTTTTAGTAGCACTTTTGCTTGAAGAGGGTTGCGGTGGATGCCACCTAGTGGCTCATCAATAATGATGTCAATCAGCCCTTCTTCTTTAAGATGGGCTGAGGTTAGCTTTAAAGATTCTGCTGCAAGGTTGGCCTTGGTTGTATCTTTATATAAAATGGAAGCACAGCCTTCTGGGGAAATCACGGAGTAAATACTGTATTTAAACATCATGATTGTATCTGCCACACCAATTGCTAGTGCACCACCAGAACCGCCTTCGCCAATGACTACCGAGATAATGGGCGTTGCAAGTGTTGACATTTCAAATAAGTTTTTAGCAATGGCTTCACTTTGACCTCGCTCTTCAGCGCCAATACCAGGGTAAGCACCAGGCGTGTCAATAAAAGTAACAACAGGCATTGAGAATTTTTCAGCCAGTTTCATTAAACGCAAGGCTTTGCGATAGCCTTCAGGCCTAGGCATGCCAAAATTGTATTTGAGTTTTTCTTGAGTGGTTCGCCCTTTTTGCTGGCCAATAAACATTACTGGCTGGGCATCTAATGTTGCAATGCCACCAATAATAGCATGGTCATCACCATAGGCACGATCGCCGTGTAATTCAGTAAATTCATCAAATACATGAGAAATATAATCAAGTGTATAAAGGCGTTTAGGGTGGCGTGCTAGTTGAGATATTTGCCAGTCGTTTAAAGAGGAAAAGATTTTTTTGGTTAAAGCACTGCTCTTGACTTTAAGCGCCTCCATTTCATTAACAATGTCTGCTTTGTCTTTAATATTGTCAAGTGCTCGTATTTTTTCCTCTAGCTCGGCAATGGGTTGTTCAAAATCAAGGTAATCTAAGTTCATACTCTGGTTTAAAATTCGTTCATATATCAATGTTTGAAATTATAGCAGAAACACTGGCATTTTTAGCTTTCGCCACTTTTATATTTGTTGTTTGAATGTATTTGAGTTAGTTTTGTAAAATCTTTATAGACATCTTGTTCAATTTAAATGAGTAAGATTTGATACGTTTTTGTTAATTATGAGGAAATTAATGCAAAATTCTTACTAAATGGTTAAAAAAATAAAAGGTATTAACGTTGTTTTTTAGTAAAAAAAGGAAGGAAAATGGATGTAATTTATTGGCTAATTCCCAGTATGATTTTTGTTGGTGTTGTTCTTGTTATTCTTTTAATGATAAGCGTTAAAAATGGTCAGTTTGATGATTTAGAAGGAGAAGGACAACGCATTCTATTTGATGAAGAGCGGACAAACTTAGAACTTAAAAAAAATACGAAAAATAAGGTTGACAATTCATCTTTTTGATAGAAAATTTGCATTTAAAGATTTTAGAAAAAAACAAGGCAAATAAAAAGAAGATGGCTAAAAATATAATTGACGGTCTATTTGGTAAATCACCCATTAGTCCATTACAAAAACACATGACACAAGTGCATTCATGTATTTCAGAACTCAACGGCTTTATGGTTGCCATCCATGCCCAAGATTGGGTACAAGCTGAAAGAATTAGAAGCGACATTGGTACCAAAGAAGGAGAAGCAGACATTCTTAAAAAGAAGCTGCGTTTGAGCTTACCTTCAACATTCATGATGCCTTTCTCACGTAGAGATTTGCTTGATTTATTGCTGATTCAAGACTCTATTGCCAATATCACTAAGGATGTTTCGGGCTTGATGATTAATCGCAAGATGACCCTGCCAGATGAGATTTTTGATGATGTGATAGAATTGACCAAGGTCTGTATCAAAACATCATCCATGGCGCTTAAAGCTGTTAATGAACTGGATGAGTTGCTAGAGACTGCATTTGGTAGTCGTGAGCGAAAAGTTGTTGGCTCTATTATTAAAGATGTGAATGAACTTGAAAGCAAATCTGACAAAATTCAGCACGAAATTCGTGTTAAATTATTTCCATTAGAGTCTAGTTTGCCACCTGTTGATGTTATGTTTTATTATCGTGCTGTGGAATGGCTGGGTGAACTTGCAGATGCTGCGCAAAAAGTTGGCTCAAGACTAGAAGTACTATTAGCAAGATAAGGAGACTGCCATGGACATTATTGAAAATAATGCTGATATTTTTATTATGTTGGCGATTGGGTTTGGACTGTTTATGGCTTGGGGTATTGGTGCTAATGATGTTGCTAATGCCATGGGCACTTCGGTGGGTTCTGGCGCTATTACCTTTAAGCAGGCAGTTGTTATCGCGGTTATTTTCGAATTTTCTGGTGCAATTCTTGCGGGTGGAGAGGTGACTGCCACTATTCGTAAAGGCATTTTGGATGCAGCATTATTCACTGATAGCCCGTATTTATTAGTATATGGCATGCTTGCTTCGCTTTTAGCGGCAGGCACATGGTTATTGATTGCCTCATCTTTAGGCTGGCCAGTTTCTACAACGCATTCAATTGTTGGTGCTATTGTTGGTTTTGGCGCAGTAGGTGTGGGTGTTGATGCGATCGCTTGGGATAAGGTAATTAAAATCGTGATGAGTTGGGTAGCATCTCCAGTGCTTGCTGGTACACTTGCTGTTATTATTTTTAAGAGCTTACAATCTTTAGTGATTGACACCAAAGATCCTTTGGCCAATGTTAAAAAATATTTGCCATTTTATGTATTCTTTGTTGGTTTTATCATTGCATTAGTTACGTTATTTAAAGGCCTTAAACATGTCGAGTCTTTAAAATATATCTCTAAAGACGCCTCTTTAAGTGTGATGATTGCAGTTGCAGTTGGTATCTTAGCAGCTGTGATTTCTGCATTTATTATGAGGCGTATCAAGATAGACCCTAAGGACGACAAAGATTTTCATTATGCCAATATGGAAAAGCTTTTTGCTGTGCTGATGGTGATTACTGCATCTGCCATGGCATTTGCACATGGCTCTAACGATGTTGCCAATGCCATTGGTCCACTGGCTGCGGTTTATAGTATTGTGGAGGCCGGTGGCGATATTGCCTCAAGAAGTGTCGTACCTTCGTGGGTTTTGCTGGTTGGTGGTGGTGGTATTGTATTTGGTTTAGTGACTTATGGATTTAAAGTGATGAAAACCATTGGTAAAGGTATCACAGAACTTACCCCTTCTCGTGGCTTTGCTGCTGAATTGGCCGCTGCAACAACGGTAGTTTTGGCCTCATCAACAGGCATTCCTGTGTCAACCACGCAGGTTTTGGTAGGGGCAGTATTGGGTGTTGGTATTGCTAGAGGTGTGGCGGCACTTAACATGCGGGTTATTAATACGATTTTCTTATCTTGGTTAATTACTTTACCAGCAGGTGCAATCATATCTATTTTATTTTTCTTTGCACTTAAGGGTGCGTTTGGAGCGTAGACAATGACGTTAGAAGAAATCCAAGTAAAAATTCAAGCAGGTATAGAAAATTCAATAGTTACCATGGAGGGCGATGGTTGTAGTTGTTCAACAAAAGTAGTTTCACCAATTTTTGAGGGAATGTCACTATTGGCTAGGCAAAAAATGATACTTGCTGTTATGAATGAAGAAATTACCAACGGTACACTTCATGCGCTTAGTATCAAAACACGTACGCCAGAAGAAGATGTCTAAAAACTTTTAAAACTTATTCATTTTCATGTGTCACTTGTTGATCGAAGTCTATACTAACCATAATATTAATTGGATGACAATAAACTGAATAATCTTTTCTATATAACTTTGATTAGACACCGAACAATCAATATTCAGTTCAATCAACTCGCCAAAATAAGGGCATTGGACGCTTTGTTGTTGGCATTCATTCATCGATATTTCGCTCTTTAAGATCCCTTATAATGAACTCGGCCGGCATTGCAGCTGAATAATTAACCCAATGCGTAATTTCATCACTATGGCGTTTACAACCGACACAATAGTAGCTTGATTATATTTGCAAATCTCCACACAGAGGCTGGCGATATATAGCGCCTCAGACGGACTTTTAACAGTCTGATATTTATTCATAAACCTATTATAGGATGCTAATGTAAAATGCCTGTTTTTATTTAAAACATTCTCTTATGAATTTTTCAGAATTAGGCTTGTCTGATTCAATTCTTAAAGCCATCGAGCAGCAAGGATACAGAGAGCCATCACCAATACAAGCTCAAACTATTCCAGCTATTTTAGAAGGCAAAGATGTCATGGCTACCGCCCAAACTGGCACGGGTAAAACAGCAGGATTCACTCTACCTATTCTTGAAATATTATCAAAAGGCAATCCCACAAAATCCAATCAGATTCGTACGCTAATCTTAACCCCTACACGTGAATTAGCTGCACAAGTCAGCGATAGTGTAACGACTTATGGTAAGTATTTGCCGCTTAGATCAAGCGTGGTGTTTGGTGGTATAAAGATTAATCCACAAATGCGAAAGTTACGTAGTGGTGTTGATATCTTAGTCGCTACACCAGGGCGATTGTTAGACTTATATTCTCAAAATGCAGTGAAATTTGACACATTAGAGATCGTTGTATTTGACGAGGCAGATAGAATGCTAGACATGGGGTTTATTCACGATATTAAGAGAATTTTAAAAATTTTGCCGTCAAAAAAACAAACACTCATGTTTTCAGCTACTTTTTCTAATGACATTCGAACTTTGGCAAAGAGTCTAGTTAGCAATCCTGTGGAAATATCAGTTACCCCGAGGAATTCTACCGTTAAAGCAGTAAAACAGTGGATTCATCCTGTTGATAAATCTAAAAAACAGGCATTACTAACGCACCTTATTCAAGAACATGGCTGGTACCAAGTATTGGTATTTAGTCGCACCAAGCATGGTGCGAATCGCATTGCAACTCAATTAGAAAAGAAAAAAATTAACGCAACTACCATTCATGGCAACAAAGGCCAAGGTGCACGCACAAGAGCCTTGGCAGATTTTAAAGCAGGTAAGGTTAATGTGCTAGTAGCAACCGACATTGCAGCAAGAGGTATTGACATTGATCAATTGCCACATGTTGTCAATTTTGATTTGCCACACGTGCCAGAAGATTACGTACATCGTATTGGTCGTACGGGTCGCGCCGGTTCAAAGGGAGAGGCGATTTCATTGGTTAGTGCTGATGAGGCTAAGCAATTATTTGATATTGAGCGTTTAACTCAAAAAAAATTAGAGCGCATTATGGTAGATAATTTTGTGCCAGAGCACTATTTGCCAGAATCGGGTAAAAAAATCTTGCCGCCAAAGATCAAAAAATCAAAAAAGAACAAGAGTCGTAATAAGCTTAGATACGGCAAAAATAGCAATTCTCAAGAAAATAAATCAAACAATAAAAAAGACTTTTTGGGCAGTAAATCCAATAAAAAACCCACAAGGAAAACAACATGAGAATTAAGTTAATCGCATTCATTGCTGCACTACTTTTAACCCCGGTTCATGCTGGATTATGGGAAAAAATAACCACAATGGGCGTTAAAACAGTCACGCCAACCTCAGAATATTTAATTGAAACACCAGGCTGGAATATTCGAGTATACGAATGGACGCCTGCTGATAATCCCAATACACGTTGCCTATTTGCGGCAGGCTCACAAAAAGGTGGTGTGGCTTGTTATTCGATTAACGATTAATTAGTGTGTTTTGACCCTATTTGGGAAGAACGCTGTCAAAATGTTGTCATTCTTTTAAGTGCTTAATAGAGGTAGTAATTTATTTAATACTTCATCAATAACGCATTTGTTAGCTTTGATGATTAATTTTACTTTTCTATCTCTAAAACTAAGCGTATTTACAATGATACTAGCAACCACACTAGGCTTTGTCTAGTTCGTTAATTTTTACTTCTATAAGTCCGCCACGAATACTAGTACTAATTGGTGAACAAATAACTATACCAATCTTTTTGGCATATTGCTTTGATGACAAAATAAGTACTGGGCGATATCTGACAATTTCTCTACCTTTTGTAGGTTCAAAATCTAGCCAAACAATATCACCCCTATTTGGAATATAGTTACTCATATTCACTGTTTAATAAATTAGGCGCTAATTCAATATGTGTATTACTCGATGTCATATCTGATAATAATTCTTGTTCGATAAATTTTCTTTTATTAAAGAAATATTGATTTTATCCATATAGCGTGTTCTTTAACAAAAGGAGAAAAATTTTCTCACATTGATAAAGGGTATTTTTTACAGTACTGTCCTTCGTTAAAGTTACGAAAATTAAAAAGACTAATGCTACCAATATGTCGAACATATGGATAATCCGAACAATTCAGGACTCGTCTTTGATACGGATAATCCTCCCAAGAGAATATAGTGTTGACTTGTTAAGTCCGTTATTTATACGTTTTTACTTTGGAGGTATTCTAATGAATAACCAAATAATAAAAAAACCAACAGTTATTAAACTGTGTACTTTAAGTAGTGCAACCATCTATCGCCTTATCAAAAAAGGTGAATCTTCAAAACAAATCAAACTAGCAGAAAGGAGTTCTGGCTGGTTACTGAGTGAAGTTGAATAGTGGCGATGATAAAGTTAACGCTAGAGACGGAGGTGAGCAATGAAGCATAATCTCAATAATAGATTTACTTTGTCTAGTGATAAGTACAACTGAATATTACTTGATAAACAACAAGGTAAAGTCAAAAAAAGTTTCTTTTCAAACGTCAAACAACTTAGTCAGTTCATAGGAGAACTAGTCGCAATAGAATCTCTAGACAAGGCTAGGTTGAGTTAGGAGATATACGCACTATAACCCCCTCGTATTCCTCTGTAATTGACAAGATAGTGGAACGTCTAGAGGTTTATATAGACTCGATAGTTAAAGATGAGAAAAGTAAGTATCGTAAATAAAACTATACGGTTTTGACACAACGATATTTATACACCTATGACTAATCAAAGTCGCAGTACAACAACAGTTGCGGCTTTGATAACCCACCCCAAAACAAGCGGTATTTTCTAGTATCTAATACTATAGATAACAAAGGAACATAAGATGATTAAAACTATACAAAATAGAAAGACTAAGTACTTTAAAGAATACTTAGAGATAAACAATGAACAACTAAAGATTAATGCTGGAGTAGGTAAAGGTATTTACCTAAATATTCTTAATAGAGTAATCAATCAACTAGACATAGCTTACTCAATTCACAAAAGACTCTTAGTTGTTAGGTTTGATTTACACCTAAAGAATTACACACCTAATAACACAGCAATGTTTAGGTTCATTAAGACAATTAAGCAATGGATAAGCCGTAACTATAAGATGAAAGACATTGGCTATGCCTGGGGCAAGAGAAGATGAGCGTAGTCGTTCAAAACAACAACATTACCACCTTGTATTGTTTCTTGAATGGAGATAAGATTAGACACCCTAACAAGTAGATTAAAACCTTTAGAACAATAGAATGGTTATTATATGATGTGTTGGAGATTGTAGATAATGTTTGGGTCAGATACTGTAATTGATACCAGCTAGTAGTATTTTTGGTTTTATTATTTAACGTAAATAGCTGTACCTGTTATTACTTGACTGTAATTTTCACCACCTACGAAAAATCCACCACCAAATCCATTAGAAAAGAAATTACCATAACTACCGGTAGATTCTTTACCCGTCTTTTCTAGAATAATTCCGTTAGCGCCAACTCTTGCTGCCTGTATTTTTAATTCCTCAACAGCCATATCTAAATTTTGCTGGTCTGTGAAGCCTATCTCAGACGAAGCTCTGACAGCAGCAATAACTTCATAATTAGCTGGAGGTACCTGATAAAACCTAACTTGTTCAAAACTAATTGCATCTCTTTTGACGCCAGTTACAAGTGTTGTTCCTGAAGCACAACCACCCAAATTAAAAGCAAAAATCACTAGAATAAATAAACTAAGTACCGTCTTCATAGTAAATCCTATTTAATATTTTAATAAGAAATATTATAAATCAAAAAAGACACTCGGATAATCTTTAACTTATTTTGAGTTTATCTAAATAATCCGACCACTGTTGCATCATATCTTTTCTTTTCTGAAGGTGTTCAGCCTGATTGTACACTGCTCGTATTTTGTTAGAATCAACGTGAGATAATTGCCTTTCTATTACATCACACTTCTAAACTCCAGTTCATTAAGTCTTGTGCTTGCCATATGCCTAAAGCCGTGAGTTGTAAATTGTTCTTTATCAACCCCTAAGTTTCTGATTGCACCTAACAATGAGTCCGTAGAAATACTTTCATTTTTATTTCTAGGAGTAGGGAATACGAAATTACTACCTGTTTCAATTTCACTAAGTTCTAGCAGTATATTTTGTACTTGGGTACTCATAAGTACTAGATGGTCTCTATTCATTTTCATTCTATTGACTTTGATACGAATAATGCTGTCGTTGAAATCAACCTCATCCCAAGTTAAATCAGTTAATTCGGAAGGCCTCAGAATACATAAGGAGCAATAGACAAAGCTGCCTTACTTGGAAGCTTCCTTTATGACCATCTATTGTCCGCAGTAACCATCCAATATCTTTAGGGTCGGTTAAAGTTTCATAATGTTTATTTGGTTTCTTTTTAAACGCATCACTAGACAAGTCTCGAACTGGATTTGTAGTAATAATTCCAAGAGCAACTGAATAGGTAAAAACTCTATTAGCTATGCTTTTTATTTTATATAGTGTATTCAGCACCCCTTTATCTTCTATTTTCTTTAACAGAGCAAGCATTTGTGGGGCTGACACTTCATCTATAGGATGATTATCAATGAAAGGGAGAAGGTATGTGATTCAGCTCTTTGTTTTACATCAATAGCATAGCCATTGCTCCATTCGTCTGTCTTATGAATATGCTATTGTTCAAACATCCGTTTAAAAGTTACAGAATCAATACTAGTACTCGCAAGTTTGTTACTGTTTTTAGGATTTATACCTTCTTTAAGAAGTTGTTTATTCGTATCTCTTGCTTGTCGAGCATCTAGTAAGGATATATTAGGATAATGTCCAAGAGTCATTATTGTAGCTTTGCCTTTATATCTGTATCTATGTAGCCATATTCTAGAACCACTAACTGCAACTTCTATAGTTAAACCATGAGAATCAGTCATGCGATATAGCTTATCTTTTGATTTAAGGTTTTTGACTTGTGTATCCGTAAGCATAATGTGAGTAGAGTTATATAAAAAGTGAGTATAAAACTATAATCTACTCACTATTAGGTAATATGTCAAAAGATGTTATGATTCAATATAACAATTAGAGTGGTAACAAAACCCTTATAGTATATGATGTTTATATACTATAAGGGTTGTTATGAGAATGTGTGAAAACAGAGTTTGGTGGAGATGGCGGGAATTGAACCCGCGTCCGAAAACTTTCAAACAAGAAGTCTACATGCTTAGCTTGGTCTATTGTAGTTAGCCACCTAACCACCCGACCATCAGGGATGTAAGTAGCGATTTCCAACAAGTTTTAACCGAATTACGTGAAAAAAATAATCCTAGCGAGTCTGTGAGCGACCGTCATCTTAAAAGTACAGACAACTCTTAAGCGACGGCTAGCTATGCAGCTAGAGCGTAGTTGTTTTCGTTTGCAACTATCTTTTTTAAAGCATATTTTACGAGTTGTCTTTATCCTCGGCATGCGTCCTTGAGATCCAACTCCTCGTCGAAGCCATGTCATCCCCAGAGGCAAACCATTATAACACCTTTTTATTGAATTGCCACTCTTGCAAATTTTCGTTTGCCTACTTGATAAACGTTCGTGCCAGTTTTTGGCTCAAAGTTTTTGTCTGTGATTTTTTCGCCATTGATTTTAGCGCCACCTTGTTTAATCATTTGGTAGGCATTTGAGGTGCTGGGACAAAGTCCAGCATCTTTGAACAACTTGGCAATTTTTATGCCAACTTTAAAGCTGAACTCATCCATTTCATCAGGTATTTGATTTTTACTAAAGCGGTCAATAAAGTTTTGCTGTGCTTGTTTGGCGGCATCAATATTATGAAAGCGAGTGATGATTTCATCAGCTAAGATAAATTTAATATCTCTTGGATTTTTGCCCTGCACCATTATCTGTTTTAAATCAGCAATCGCCTCTAAACTTTGGAAACTTAACAACTCAAAATAACGCCACATTAACGTATCAGAAATTGACATAATTTTGCCAAACATTTCATCAGGTGTATCATCAATACCGATGTAGTTGTCTAAGGATTTTGACATTTTTTGTACGCCATCTAATCCTTCTAAAATCGGCATGGTGAGGATAACTTGTTGCTCTTGTCTTGCTTGTTTTTGTAGTTCTCTGCCCACTAATAAATTAAATTTTTGATCCGTACCGCCGATTTCTACATCACTTTTTAATTCAACGGAATCATTACCTTGAATCAAAGGGTATAAGAATTCGTGGGTAGAAATGGTTTGCCCTGATTTGTAGCGCTTGGAAAAATCATCGCGTTCTAACATTCTAGCGATCGTTTGTTTACTGGCGAGTTGGATAAATGCCATCGATGTCATTTTATCCATCCACTGCGAGTTAAACATAATCGTGGTTTTGTCTTTATCCAAGATTTTGAATACTTGTTTGGTGTAGCTTTTGGCGTTTTCTTGAATCTGTTCTCGTGAAAGTGGCGGGCGAGTTTTGCTCTTACCTGTCGGGTCGCCAATCATGGCGGTGAAATCGCCAATTAAAAACAATATTTCATGCCCCAAATCTTGTAATTGCTTGAGTTTATTGATTAAAATCGTATGTCCTAAATGTAAATCAGGCGCGGTTGGGTCAAAACCTGCTTTGATGCGTAGTGGTTTGTCTTTTTTAAGTTTTTTCTTGAGCTCATCAAGTGGCAATATCTCATCAGCGCCACGCGCAAAAATAGCTAGTGCTTGTTCTATATTCATATTTTTCTATTGCCTGATGTGTCCGTCACCTAGGACGATAAATTTTTGTGAGGTTAATCCTTCCAAGCCAACAGGGCCACGCACGTGAAATTTGTCAGTACTGATACCGATTTCTGCACCCAAGCCATATTCAAAGCCATCGGCAAGACCAGTGGAAGCATTAATCATGACTGAGGCAGAATCTACTTCGGTAATAAAACGGCGTGAACGAGTGTAGTTTTCACTCACGATTGATTCAGTGTGACCTGAGCTATATTTATCAATATGTTTAATGGCATCACTCATTGAGCTAACAATACGGATAGATAAAACTGCATCCAAGTATTCTGTATTCCAATCTTTTTCAGTGGCCACAGTGATTTTATTTGATAGTTTTAGAGTTTCTTCACAGCCACGTAATTCCATCCCTTTTGCTAAGTATTGTGCAATCAGTTCGGGCAATATTCTGCCTACTGCATAGGCGTGGACTAGCAAGGTTTCAGTGGCATTACACACACCATAACGGCGCGTTTTAGCATTAAAGGCAATACTGATGGCTTTTTGTGTGTCAGCATCTTTATCAATATAAGTGTGACAAATGCCATCTAAATGCTTGATAAGAGGTACTTTGGAGCTGTTACTAATGGCTTCAACCAGACCTTTACCGCCTCTAGGAATAATAGCATCAACATAATCACTTGCTTGAACCAACTCAATCACAGCTTCACGATTTCGAGTGTCAATGAGTTGTGCGCAATTTTCATTAAGGCCTGCTTGCTTTATGCCTTGCTTGACACAGGCATAAAGCGCATGATTGGAATGTATAGCTTCTGACCCGCCACGTAGAATAACACTATTGCCTGATTTTAAACAAAGTGCTGCTGCATCAATAGTGACATTAGGCCGAGATTCGTAAATAATCCCCAATACACCGAGTGGCACGCGCATCTTACCCACTTGAATACCGCTTGGTTGGTATTTTAAATTTGTGATTTCACCAATAGGGTCTGGCAGATTGACAATTTGATTCAGACTTTCAATAATATCGTTAAGGCGCTCATCATCAAGCATGAGTCTATCAAGTAGCGCCACTTCCAGCCCTTTATCTTTGCCATTGGCAAGGTCTTGCTTGTTAGCTTTAAGTATGTTCGTTCTATTTTGGTCAATTTGATTGGCAATATTGATTAGTGCACTATTTTTAGCTACTGTTGTAGCACTACGTAGTGTTTTTGCAGCGTTTTTCGCATTTTCACCCATTGTGGTGATTAAATTTTTTATTGAACCCATTTTGTTTCCCCAGCCAAGCTTAGTAATAATACATGTAATTCATCAATAACATTAAGATTATCCATGCCTTTGATTGAGCGGTCAATGCGCCCTAGTGATAATAATAATTTTTGCAAACGCTGATAAGGATGACGTTTTAGTGCATTGGTAATAACAGGTTTTCTTTTGTTCCAAACTCGATGGTTTTGTAAGACTGTGTTAATATCTTTCACTTGTCTAAGCTCAATTGACATTCCAATTACTGATTCAATTTCTCGGTACAAGGAATTACTTAGCTGAATTGGCATAGCCATATCAGAGATTAAGGTTTGATAAATTTTATTAACCTGATTGCTATTGCCAAATAAAGCTGCATCAATTAAACTATAAACGGTGTATTTAGATTGTTGGTTGGCTTGTTCAAGATATTCTTGTGTGTTGATTTTGCCATTTGGATAAGCCATTTTTAGTTTTTGGATTTCCTGCATAGAGGCGGTTAAATTGCCTTCTGTGCAAAAAGCAATACTTTGTGCAATTTCTGTATTGGCTTCAAGCCCTAATTCTACCATGTGATTTGCAATCCAACCAACCAAATGATTGCTTTGCACTTCAAAATGCTGGACAACATTACCCAATTGTTCTAGTGTTTTGAACCATTTGCTTTTTTGTTGCGCCATGTCTAGCTTGCCAGTGGAAATAATTAACAAAATATTATCAGGTAGGGTGCTGGCAATTTCGCTCAATGCTTTGGCACCTTTAATGCCAATTTTTCCTGTTTTTAATTGACATTTAATGATGCGTTTTGGTGAAAAAAGCGAGGCGGTTGAAGTTTCTCTAAAAATCTGATTCCAATCAAAATCAGCATCAATCTCAAAGCTTATTTTTTCGTCAAATCCAGCTTGTTTTGCTGTCTTATTTATTTGTGCTAAACTTTGCTCAATAAGTAATATTTCTGCACCAAAAAATAAATAAATAGCATCAAGTTGCTGTGGTTTAATTTTCATTAAGTTTGGATAATTTTCTTAATAATTTTCTGATAATTAAATGGCGCAATTGCTGGTAACCTTCTTTAATTTGCAATCTGTCTGCTTGGAGTGTATTCATTTTATTCAGGTATGTATTAGCACTGAAAGTTTGAGATAGTAGTAGTTTTTTACGTTGATTAAAGACCTCAATAGGCACGCTTAGGCTTAGTGTGTAACTACTAGCTTCATTGCTTGAAGTGTATAAAGCGGTGCGTTGATTTTGATTTTCAGTACCTATTTGAACAACTAGAGTTTGAGGCATGTCTTGATTAAAGTACTTTTGTAATTCATCAGCAAAAGCATTGTGATGGCTACTGGCAATAGAGGCATTTATTTCTGAATTTTTATATGGTGTATGAAACCCGCAAGAACTAAGGAGTATTAGGATAATAGTAGCAGCTAATAAGTTGATTTTTGACATGATTCTGAAAGCATCTATTAATTAAGATAAGAATTATGACAGAATTTGAATTTATTTGTAGATAAATCTTGAAAAAAACGCCATCAGACCATATACAGGTATGCAATAGGGTATAGTTACCCCTCTTATTTTTTTTATAATATTTTTTACAATTATGTTTAAGAATTTATTACTTTGGCTAGTTTTAGGCAGTGTCCTTACTTCGATTTTTAGTCAGTTCCAAGTGGGCAACCAGAAAAACGACATTACTTATTCTCAGTTTATTCAAAGCGTTAAGCAAGGTGATGTATCACAAGTAACAATTGCTGGTAGTAATATTATTGGCATAGGTGCTGGTGGTGAGGAGTTTTCAACCTATAGTCCGGGTGATTTAGGCTTGATGGGTGACTTATTGAATAACGGCGTTAACGTGGTTGCCAAACCGCCTGAAAAAGACGGATTTTTCAAGCAATTAATCATTTCTTTAGCGCCAATTTTATTATTAATTGGTGTCGTTCTTTACACCATGAAGGGCGCTGGTGGCGCAATGGGCGGAAAAAACCCAATGAGTTTTGGTAGATCCAAAGCACGCCTGATTACTAAGGACGAATCTGACACTACTTTTGATGATGTGGCTGGTGTTGATGAGGCTAAAGATGATGTGAGTGAACTGGTAGATTTCTTATCCGATCCTCGTAAATTCACTAAAGTAGGCGGAAAGATTCCCAAAGGTGTGCTTTTGGTGGGCCCTCCAGGTACAGGAAAAACCTTATTAGCTAAAGCGATTGCGGGTGAAGCCGATGTGCCATTTTTCTTTATTTCAGGTTCTGATTTTGTAGAAATGTTTGTCGGTGTCGGCGCATCACGTGTTCGTGATATGTTTGAACAGGCAAAGAAAAACGCACCCTGTATTATCTTTATCGATGAAATTGATGCTGTGGGTCGCCAACGCGGTGCTGGCATGGGTGGCGGTCATGATGAGCGCGAGCAAACACTCAACCAAATGTTGGTTGAAATGGATGGTTTTGAAGGTTCTGAAGGTGTTATTGTGATTGCTGCTACTAACAGACCAGACGTGTTAGACCCTGCTTTATTAAGACCAGGGCGTTTTGATCGTCAAGTTGTCGTAGGTTTGCCTGATATTAATGGCCGTGACGCGATTTTAAAAATCCATATGCGTAAATTGCCCATTGCAAAAAATGTTAAATCCATCAATATTGCCAAGGGTACGCCAGGATTTTCTGGCGCAGATCTTGCTAATTTAACCAATGAAGCCGCCCTAATTGCAGCGGGTAAAGATAAAAAATTAGTTGGTATGCAAGAGTTTGAAAAAGCCAAAGATAAAATTATGATGGGTTCTGAACGCAAATCTATGGCAATGGATGAAGCCGAAAAAGAAATGATCGCTTATCATGAAGCAGGCCATGCTATTGTAGGTCGGTTAGTGCCTGAACATGATCCTGTATATAAAGTAAGCATCATTCCAAGAGGTAGAGCATTAGGTGTGACGATGTTTTTACCAGAAAAAGACAGTTATAGCATTTCTAAGAGCAAGTTAAATTCTCAAGTGGCTTCACTTTTTGGTGGGCGTGTTGCAGAAGAGTTGATTTATGGCGCAGATAGCGTAACCACTGGTGCGAGTAATGATATTGAGCGTGCAACAGAGATTGCACACAAAATGGTCAAACAATGGGGCATGTCTGAGATGTTAGGACCTTTGGCATACGGCGAAGATGAGGGAGAAGTATTTTTAGGTCGACAAGTTACTAAGCATAAGCATATTTCAGAAGAGAGCTTTAAAACCATTGATGTCGAAATTCGTAAAATTATTGATAGCAATTATCAAGTAGCTGTAAAAATTTTAAAAGACAATAAAGACATCTTAATTGAAATGAGCAAAGCTTTAATGGAGTTTGAAACCATTGATAAAGAGCAAATTGACGATTTGATGAACAGAAAACCAATACGTGAAGCGGCTGTGATTGTTGATTCTGATGTTGCCTCTACTGAATTAGGCTCAGGTGTTGAGTTGGATAATAACAACCAAGATTCTGATGAAAAATCATTAAGCGGAGACTCTGTCGAACAAGTCGCTTAGTTCGCTTTTCCTATTTTTTAACATGGCCGCCATATAACGATGCAATCTTCTAATACAATGATTATGGGTGTGCTTAATATTACACCCGATTCTTTTTCAGATGGCGGTCAGTATCTTATTATTGATAAAGCCATCAATCAGGCTCAACTAATGATTAACCAAGGCGCTGATATGATTGATATTGGTGGCGAATCAACCAGACCAGATGCGCTACAAGTATCAATTGATAACGAAGCCAGCCGCGTTATTCCCGTTATTAAAGCGTTATCCAAATTAATCAATGTGCCGATTTCCATTGACACTTCAAAAGCACAAATCATGCAACTTGCCATTGAGGCAGGGGCAAGTATGATTAATGATGTACGTGCTTTGCAGGCTAAATCATCCCTTGAAGTGACAGCATCAACTGGTAAGGACGTGTGCCTTATGCATATGCAAAACAACCCTGTTTATACAGATGTCATTGATGAAATAAAACATTTTTTTGATCAAAGAATTGAGGCTTGCATTGGTGCTGGTATTAGCCAAAATAAGATTATTCTAGACCCAGGTTTTGGTTTTGGTAAAACACTCAATCACAACCTTGAAATTTTACGTCGTCTTGACGAATTTAAAAGCTTTGGTTTGAGGATTTTGGTTGGCATGTCACGCAAGTCAATGATTGGTAGTATGCTTAATAATAGAAATACGGATGGAAGAATGATTGGTAGCGTAACAACCGCTATAATAGCATCTCAAAACGGTGCAAATATTGTGCGTGTACACGACGTTTTAGAAACTAAAGATGCGTTTAAGGTTTTAAAAAGCGTAGCAGGAAAACAAGTTGGGTAATTATTTTGGTACTGATGGCATACGTGGTAAGGTAGGTGTTGAGCCTATTACCGCTGATTTTTTCTTAAAATTAGGCTGGTCAGTTGGCTCAGTATTAGCTAAGCAAGGCAAAGCCAGTGTTATTATTGGCAAAGATACTCGTGTATCTGGCTATTTATTCGAATCTGCACTTGAGGCGGGTTTTTTATCTGCTGGTGTTGATGTTGGTTTGCTAGGCCCGATGCCAACGCCTGCAGTTGCTTATTTAACACAAACTTATAATGTTAGTGCTGGCGTGGTCATTAGTGCTTCACATAATCATTTTCAAGATAATGGTGTTAAGTTTTTTTCTGCCAAAGGTCTTAAATTAAACAGCCAAGACCAAAGCGAAATTGAGAAAAAATTAGCCGAGCCTATGGTCAGTGTGGGCGCTGATAAGATTGGCAAAGCCCATAGACACGAACAACCACTTGGGCGTTATATCGAATTTTGCAAATCAACGTTTGATCGAACGCAAAGTCTTTTAGGGCTTAATATTGTCATTGATTGTGCAAATGGCGCCACTTATCACATTGCCCAAAGCGTGTTCTCAGAACTGGGTGCAAACATTAATATCATCAACAACACACCAGATGGCTTTAATATTAATGAGCATTGTGGTGCAACCGACACCAAACACCTGCAACAAGTTGTATTAGAGTCAAAAGCAGATTTGGGCATTGCCTTTGATGGCGATGGCGATCGCTTAATGATGGTGGATGAAAATGGCGAGTTGGTTGATGGTGACGAGCTGGTATTTATTATCGCCAAAGTTTGGCAATCTCAAGGTAGGCTAGTTAATAAGACAGTGGTCGG
The DNA here is from genome assembly GCF_013342985.1 of Candidatus Ruthia endofausta. Taxonomy (NCBI): domain Bacteria; kingdom Pseudomonadati; phylum Pseudomonadota; class Gammaproteobacteria; family Pseudothioglobaceae (SeqCode); genus Candidatus Ruthturnera; species Candidatus Ruthia endofausta. The sequence goes on from NZ_CP054490.1 coordinate 1,160,503, forward strand.
CACAAAAATGAGCAACTTAGGTATGCGTCATGCACTAAAAGATTTAGATATTAAATTTATCGAAGCTGACGTGGGAGATCGCTTTGTGATGGAACAAATGCAAAAAAGCGGCTCAATACTAGGTGGCGAGAGCTCAGGGCATATCATATGCCTGAATAAAACCACTTCTGGCGATGGCATTATTTCTGCCTTACAAGTATTAGAAGTACTGGTAAAAAGCCAATCCAGCCTTGCTAAATTAAAGCAATCAATGAGAAAATATCCACAAGTTTTAATTAATGTTAAAATCCAAACAAAAATTAACCTTGAAAACCACATCAAACTACAACAAACTCAGCTTGAGGTTGAGAAAACGCTTGGTCGTGAGGGTCGAGTATTAATCCGCGTTTCAGGCACAGAGCTACTTATCAGAGTGATGGTTGAAGCCAAAGATAAAATGATTGCTCAGCAAGGCGCTGAAAGACTATCAAACATTTTTAAATAGAGTAAAAGATACAATCTATTTGCATATCATTTGGGAATAATCTGTCTTGAATTGTTATTGTGCTCTAAATTTAGCAAGCGTTTTTTAATTGGTAACCCACCGTCATAATCAGCCAGTTCTCCATTACTGCTAAACGATGACAAGGAATGATAATACTAATAGAGCTTGCCCCGTTTGCACTAGCCACTGCTTGAACTGCTTTTTCAAGATAACTGTTAAATTGTTTTTTTAGTTTTTGTCATTTTGTTCATTTTGTTCTATAAATTCAGCCTTTATTTAATTAATCCATTTTTAATTCTATTATCAACATCTGTTCTCATTCTTCGATATCTAAAATCAAGAATACAAAGTTTGTCATCATAAGAACCAATGATTAGTTCGCCAATTTAATATTGAATGTTGATTTGTTAGAAAAAATTACCGCTCAACAAGGATTGATCTGGGAGCCTTATAACAAGCTCCATCTCAACTTGAAAATCAGGTGTTGCAGCAAGGGGTCTCTCTACACCAACACCCAGTTACACAGGGGGCTGCCACCTTCAAAAGTGCCTAAAAACAGAGGTATAACTTCTTCTAATCTTTTAGGTGTGAGGCTAATCATGTAGATACGCGCAATGACGACATCATCTGGTTTGGTTCCAACAGCATCTAGCGTAGATTTTGTATTTAACGAAACAATATTTATTTGCTTTACTAAATTTTCAGGGCACTGGCTCACCGTTTTGTTGCTACGCAACTTGACCAAAGATATAAGCCATACGGGACCTGGCTCAACTATTGATATCTACGAATACCCTATTTTTCCAGTTGATTTTATCATGCTTTCTCCTAAATATAGTATCTTTTAATTTAGTATTGACTAACTCTCTGACATCTAATTTTACCTGATAACTTAGAACGGAGGGTACAAAAGCCAATGGAAGGACAGTTAGATAAGGTATTTTGTTGGCTATGATTTAGCCATTTTAGTGGAATTAAATTACATTTTTATCCTGATCTCGAATAAAAAACATTATTCCTCCATTTGGTAACGATGATACTAAATCAAGCACCATTAATAGCTGTTGATTTTAGTAATTTTAACAATGGAAGGAGTTATTCCCAAGTGAAATTATTAAAAAAAGTAGTGGGTTATGTTGGTGAAATTAAAGCACTTAATGTGCATATTGATCACTTTGCTATCAAGCAGCTGAGAACAATACAGGGTTGGTTGAACAATATAAATCATTAAGGAGGTACTAATGAATGAAAAAGTTCATCGGTCATTGATAAAAACATATTCATGGTAGTTTTTTGCAATCATAGATACAGTTGTTATTGCTTATCTTGTGACGGGTAGTTTATCAGTTGTCTCTTCTATTGGCGTCTGAGGTATTTAAAAAACTTTTCTGTATTACTTTGTTTGGTATTTGGCCAAGCAAGTATTACCAAAAATAAAGGATTTTATTGTAACAACACCTTATAAACCACTTGAAACAAAAGCGTATATGAGAGATTTTGTTAAGGGCTACCCTGAAACTGAAATATTTGAGAGCGACAGCACTGTTGACAAGCTGTACGCAACAGACTCAGATAAATGTTGTGAAATATATAAGGTAGAGCCGACAAGAGTGGTATTATAAAAACTTCAGATTAAGTACTGGGTTATGGGGTTACGTTGTACGGAAGGCAGAACTCAAACAAACTATCGGAAGCTTGAATATCGAGATAAGGACTTGGCTAAACTTAACCCTATTTTAATTTGGGAAGAAAGAGAGATTTGGCAATATTTAGCGATGAATGCAATCAAAGTCAATATGTTATATCAAGAAAGTTACAGATCCTTAGGGTATTGCAACTGGTGATGAAAGAAATGGTAGATGAGTTGGATTAAGTGAGTGTGACGGTGAATGTGGCATTCATACGTAACCATTAAAACGTCTTTAAATGCGATTTTACAGATTGTTAACTTGGCAGATAAATAGGCTAATGTCAGGGGATTGCTGTGTGTTAAACGCCAATTAAAATTAGGTTAAAATCATCGCTATGAATGAATACGTCTTAATATTGGTTAGTACGATTTTGGTCAATAACTTTGTACTGGTTAAGTTCTTAGGATTATGCCCGTTTATGGGAGTGTCAAAAAAAATTGATACTGCGATTGGTATGGGCTTTGCCACGACTTTTGTACTAACTTTGGCGAGTATTTCTAGTTATTTAATTAACACCTATATTTTGGTTCCATTTGAAATGGAATATCTAAGAACCATTGCTTTTATCGTGACCATTGCAAGTGTGGTTAGCTTTACGGAATTGGTGGTTAATAAAACCTCACCTGTTTTGCACCAATCTCTAGGTGTATTTTTACCACTTATTACCACTAACTGCGCCATGTTAGGTGTGGCATTGTTAAATGTTAATCAAGACCATGGATTTTTAGCATCGGGCGTTTATGGTTTTGGTGCTGCCATTGGATTTTCATTTGTGTTGGTGTTGTTTTCAGCCATGCGTGAACGCATTGACACAGCCGATGTACCAATTGCATTTAAAGGCGCACCTGTTGCTTTGATTACTGCTGGACTGATGTCAATGGCGTTTATGGGCTTTACTGGACTTGCTTGAGTTGTTTGATTCAGTTTTAGTTTTCTCTGTTTTGACGCTAACATTGGGTCTAGTACTAGGATACGCTGGGGTTAAATTTAAGTTAAAAGGCAATCCTTTGATTGACCAGATAGATGCCATTTTGCCACAAACCCAATGTGGTCAATGCGATTACCTTGGGTGTCGTCCTTATGCGCAAGCGATTGCTAGTGGTGAGGCGCAAATTAACCAGTGCCCACCAGGCGGGCAAGAAGGGGTTGATGCTTTGGCAGAACTTTTAGGCGTTGAAACTTTAGAATTAAATGCCGAGCATGGTGAGACCAAACCTAGCCACGTGGTATTTGTGGATGAACAAGTTTGCATTGGCTGTACTTTGTGTATTCAGGCTTGTCCTGTGGATGCATTCGTGGGTGCTTCTAAGGTGATGACCCAAGTCATTATTGATGAATGCACAGGGTGTGATTTGTGCATTCCTGTGTGCCCAGTTGATTGTATTCATGTGCAAGAGGTTAAACCTACATTAACCACATTTGTGCCAAATATCGCCAAGGTTAAATATGGCTGATTATTCATTTAATGGTGGTATTGTTATTAAAAATCCTTATCTGGTAGATAAGGTTGAGATTATTCAAGCGCCATTACCAACAAAAGTAGTTTTATCTTTACAACAACTTGGCGGGCAAGTTAAACCTTGTGTAAGTATTGGTGATTATGTGCTCGTTGGGCAGGTCATTGCCAGTGCTAAGGATGGTTTTAGTGTTCCAATTCACGCCCCAATCTCTGGTGTGGTTTTGAGCATTGACAAGCAAACCATAGCGCATCAATCAGGGCTGAAATCTGAGTGCATTACTATTGAATCTGATGGTAAAGATAAGTGGATAGATAGAAAAAATAATCATGTTGATTTTTTGCATTATTCAACAAAAGCTTTGATTGAAGCCATTCAAAAATCAGGTATTGTCGGATTGGGCGGTGCTGGATTTCCAACCCATATTAAGATTGATAAGGTTGTAGATTGTCACACTTTGATTATCAATGGTACCGAATGTGAGCCAGGGGTTATGTGCGATGATGCTTTGATGCAATTCCATCCAAGGGAAATTATTCGTGGCGTAGAAATTTTGCTACATATTTGTGGTGCAAAGCGTGTAATTATTGCCATTGAAGAGGATAAGCAAGTGGCTTATCATGCGTTATTAACGTTTAATCATAATGATAGAATTAGCGTTAATCAAATTCCAACTAAATATACTTCTGGTGCTGAAAAACTACTTATCAAAGCATTACTTGATGTTGAAATCCCATCAGGAGGTTTTGCGGTGGATAAAGGCATTATTTGCCAAAACATAGCGACTGCTAAAGCGGTGTTTGATGCAGTTATTAGCCATAGACCGCTGGTATCACGTATTGTTACGGTAACAGGAGATGGTGTTAGACCTAATAATTTTGAAGTGCGCTTAGGCGCATCATTTGAGCATCTTATTTCATTGGTTAGTCCTAATAAAAGAGTACATAATTATCGCATGGGCGGTATGATGATGGGCATTGATGTTGCTGATATTAACGCACCTATTGGCAAAACAACCAGTGCTATTTTTGTTAATAATCAAGTGCAAAAGCCTGTGATTCAGGAGTGTATTCGCTGCGGGCAATGTTCAGAAGTTTGCCCTGTTGGGCTACTACCACAACAACTTTATTGGCATGCCAAAAGTGAGAATATTGAAAAGGCTTTGAATTATAATTTGCCTGATTGTATTGAATGTGCTTGTTGTGATTATGTTTGCCCAAGCCACATACCATTGGCGAGCTATTTTTCTTTTGCTAAGGCGCTTGGCAAGCAACAAACTCGTGAACAGGATAAAAGCAATATTGCTAGAGAAAGGTTTGAATGTAGAGAACATCGTCTTGAGCGTAACAAGCTTGAACGTACACAAATGATGGCAGATAAGAAAAAAGTTTTAAAAGAAAAAATGGCAAAAGAACAATCTCAAAAGCAAAAAGTTGATGAGGCGATGCAACGAGTGAAACAAGCAAAGGATAAAAGGTGACGATACCAATATTTAGCTCAACTTCATGGATGATGCGCCAAGTGATTTATGCCCTATCATTAGGTGTGATGGTGGCTTATTATTTCTTTGGTTGGGGTGTTTTGTTGCAAATAGTGTTGGGTGTAATAACAGCCATTGCGGTTGAATCAGCATTTTTGGCTCTCAGAGGGCGTGATATTATTAGCTCAATTAGTGATGGCTCAGCAATACTCACAGCAACCTTATTAGCCATCTCTATTCCCAGTATTGCGCCGTGGTGGGTGATTATAGTAGGTGTGAGTTTTGCGATTATTTTTGGCAAGCAATTGTACGGTGGTTTGGGCAACAATCCATTTAATCCTGCTATGTTAGGCTATGTGTTTTTACTGATTTCTTATCCATTACAAATGAGCACTTGGCAGGTTGATTTCTTAAGTCTTAATCACGCTTTAGAAACGGTGTTTAATTTGAACAATATTGATGTGATTAGTGGTGCAACAAAATTGGACGAGGTAAAGAATGGTCTATCATTGGCAGGCTCAATCCAACAATTGGAAATACACTCACCTTCACAAGCATGGATTAATGCAGGGTTTTTATTGGGTGGTTTGTATTTATTATTTAGAAAAGTTATCTTTTGGCATATTCCCGCCTCGTTTTTAATAGGTATTGTCATAAGCTCAATGTTGTTGTGGATGAGCAATGTTGATTTATATCTGTCCACGCAAAACCATCTTATGTTGGGTGGTACAATGTTGGGTGCATTTTTTATTGCAACCGACCCAGTTTCTGCCAGCACCACATCTAAAGGTAGAATAATTTATGGTTTTTTGATAGGCGTGTTAATTGTTATTATCCGCACTTTTGGTGGCTATCCTGATGGTATTGCCTTTGCAGTGTTGTTAATGAACATGACTGTGCCACTTATTGATGCTTACACGCAGCCTAAGGTATTTGGGCAATAATGTTACGTGCTATTTTAAAATCAGGGGCTTTATTGTTCGTATTCACAGTAGTGAGTATATCTTTTGTTTCACTCACGCAAATCAATACCAAAGACGCAATTACTTATAATGAAAAGCAATTATTAATCCAACGCCTAGGTGAATTGATTAGCGATTATAGCAATGATATATTGGCAGATAAATACACCAAAACCCTTGTACTACACGGTATTACACAAACCATTAGCATTTATCCAGCAAAAAAGAACCATCAAGTATTTGCTTATTTGATTGAACACGTCTATCCGAATGGTTATAATGGCGATATCCGTCTATTAACAGGCGTTTGTGTTGACAAAAAACTTCTAGGCGTTCGTGTTATCACACATAAAGAAACCCCAGGCTTGGGCGATAAAATTGAGCTCAAAAAATCAAACTGGATTGAACAATTCCTTGGGCTTTCATTCTTAAATCCAGCCCCAAAAAATTGGAAGGTTAAACGAGATGGTGGTATATTTGACGGTTTTACTGGTGCAACTATTACCCCCCGCGCTATTATAACGGCTACTTATCAAGTTCTAGAACTACTAAACAAACCTTGCTCATTTAGCAAAAAACCATGCATTAAAGGATTTTGATTTACCAAAGGACTTAATCGCCCAAAATCCACCAAAAAATAGGACAGATTCATGGCTTTTAATTGCACAATCAGAGATTATAGATAAACAATTTAATAAAATAACCCAAGCAGGTGACTTGTTGGTGATGAACAATATTAAAGATTCCTGCACGCCTGTTTGGGCATAAGGCAATTGGCGGCAAGGTTGAAATCATGATTGAACGCCTCTTAAAATGGCGCAGTAACAAGTTTTCCCTACTGCAGGGCAGCATTTTGCTGATAAACTGCTAGCAAAATTAAAAAACCAAGGTATTGATCACGTATTTGTGACATTACATGTTAGTGTAGGTACATTTGTTCCTGTCAAAACCGACAATATTAAAAAGCACATCATGCACAGCGAAACGTTTGAAATTAATCAGGAAACTGTTGATAAAATTAACCAAGGTGAAACTGATATTTTTAGAATTATTGATATTACTGAAAAGTTATTGTTAAGTTATTTCAACGCAGATAGAATTAATATTGCCACAAGTTTACCAGGTACACCATGGCGCGTTCTAAAACAGACAGTTATTTTCCCGAAGCAATGTGGGGCAAAAAACAGAGGCAATCTCAACTAGATTTACCCAGCTTTTGAGGTGTTTTTTACTCAGCTAAAAGAAAGACTGGGAAGATTTTTACCAAGATGAATAGTTAAAAATGTTTGCTTTCAATCTTTTTTAGTGTCGGTACAGATAGGTTAAATGCTTTTGCCAATTCAAGTGTACGCTTTAGTCTTACAGATGCGAATCTGCCCATGCATTTGTGTTCTAAGTCGCCTTGGAAGGCTTTTATCATGCCTTGTTCTAATTTTTTTGCATCAAAAGTTTGCCCAGTGAGTTGGGCTTGTAGGGCTAGGATATCATTTGATACATGACGCATTAAGTCTAGGTGTTGGTTGCGCAAGTCATTAACTGTTGCGCCTTTTTCAATGGCTAGACCTGTAATGTTGGTGGTTAGAATGTAGATATTTTTTAACACCAGCTCAAATAATAACCCCTCTTTAGAGTTAAGCATGTGGACGGGGATGTCAATCAACGCCAAAGAATCAAGTAGAATTTGTGCTTTTTTGCCATAGGTAGGGGATGAGATTAATACTTTAGAATCCATGCCTTTCTTTTTTTCAAACCAGACTGAAATCACAGTGACATTTATAAAATTGTACGTTTGCCAATCACGAGGCAGAAGTTCATTTTGCATCATGGCAACTCTATCTTTCCATTGCTTAGGAATAGATTGAAGGGCATTTTGTAAATCGGCTTCTGCTGTGCAAACCAAAATAAGTTCTGGGTTGATGATATTTGCCAACTCATCAATATTAGTTTGTCGGGTGATGGGGTAAACAGGATAATTATTCTTTAAAAAAGCACGAGAGAAAACACTGCCTAATTCACCAATGCCTAATACAATAATGGGTCTTTTCATGCCAACACCTCAAGTAAGGTTTCACCCATGGTTGTGGGTGTGGGTGCAATTGCTACGCCGACTTTTTTTAAGGCATTGATTTTATCGATTGCTTTGCCAGTGCCAGCACTAATAACCGCACCCGCATGTCCCATACGCTTGCCTTCTGGTGCGCTCAGCCCTGCAATATAAGACACCACAGGTTTAGACACGTGGGACTGAATGTATTCTGCCGCCTCCTCTTCGGCTGAGCCGCCAATTTCACCCACCATAATGATGGACTGGGTTTGTGGATCTGCTTCAAATAGGGCGAGACAATCAATAAAACTCATGCCTTGAATGGGATCGCCACCAATGCCAATACAGGTGCTTTGTCCTAAGTCTGCTTGGGTGGTTTGATGTACAGCTTCATAAGTAAGTGTGCCTGAGCGTGATATGATGCCAACACTACCAGCTTGGTGAATGTTGCCGGACATAATGCCTAATTTGCATTCATCGGGTGTAATGACACCTGGGCAGTTAGGACCAATCAAAATTGAGTTTGATGTTTTTAAAATGGCTTTAATTTTAAGCATATCTTGCACGGGAATGCCTTCAGTGATACAAGCAATCACGGGCATTTGTGCCTCAATGGATTCAAGTATTGAGGCGTAAGCAAATTGAGGCGGCACATAAATCATGCTTGCATTAGCACCCGTTTCACGCATTGTCTGTGCTACTGTATTAAAAACAGGTAAACTTAGGTGCTTTTGCCCGCCTTTATTTGGCGTTACCCCGCCGACAAATTGCGTGCCATAGGCGATGGATTGTTCGGAGTGGAACGTGCCTTGTTTGCCTGTAAAGCCTTGGGTGATTACGCGTGTATTTTTGTCAATTAGAACACTCATTTGGTCAGCTCCACAATTTTTATAGTGGCTTTGGTTAAGTCAGATTCTACATGGATATTAAATTCAGATTCACCAAGCAAGTTTAACCCTGCTGGGGCGTTAGTACCTCCTAAGCGCACCACAATTGGTAGGATTAAGCCGATTGTTTTGATGGCTTGTAATATACCTTGTGCGATTAAATCACAGCGTACAATACCACCAAAAATATTTACTAAAATGCCTTTAACATTCGCTTCAGTTTGAATTAGTTCAAAAGCTTTGGCAACCTTATCAGCAGTTGTCCCACCACCAACATCTAAAAAATTAGCAGGTGAGCCGCCAAAATGCTCAATTAAATCCATCGTTGCCATTGCCAGCCCCGCGCCATTCACCATGCAGCCAATTGTGCCATCAAGTGAAATATAGTTAAGTTGATATTCACTGGCGAGTCTTTCTTTTTCATCTTCTTGTGAAATATCACGCAATGCAGTAATATCCTTATGGCGATACAGTGCATTATCGTCAAAATCAATCTTCCCATCAAGTGCTAATAGCTGGTTTTCTTTAGTAACAATAAGTGGATTAATTTCAATCAGATTAACATCTTTTTGAGTAAAAATCCTATACAAACCCAAAAGAGTATTGTTAAATTGCTTGATAAGTTCAGCATTAAGCCCTAGTTTTTTCGCTACCAAGGTGCAATCTTGTACAGACAAATCACCTAATGGATTAATACCAAATTTAATAATTTTATCAGGCGTTTCACTGGCAACTTTTTCAATATCCATGCCACCTTTAGTAGAGGCTAAAACAGTGATTTTTTGCGTTTGCCTATCAATCAACAAGCCAAGATATAATTCACGCTCAATATTTTGCCCTACTTCAATTAATAATTGACCCACTGGTAATCCTTTAGCATTTGTTTGTGGCGTAATTAGTTGTGAGTCTAATAATTGACCACATACACGCCTAACTTCTTCAATGCTACGACACAAAATAACACCACCTCCCTTGCCACGCCCCCCCGCATGAACTTGGGCTTTAACAACCCAAACATCACCCTCCAAAGCCTTGCAAGCATCGCCAGCCTTGGCAACACTATCAATAAGAATGCCTTTGGGAATTTGAATGTGTCTGTGGCTAAATAATGTTTTAGCTTGGTATTCGTGTATGTGCATCAGTTTATTTTACAAACAAAATTTGGTGTAGTTTGATATTTGCGTAAAATAAAAGGTTTTATTTTTGTGGTTTTTAGAAAATGGCAAATTATTCTACTAGCCAATTCAAAAACGCTTTAAAGCTCATGTTAGATGGCAATCCTTGTTCGATTGTGAATAACGAAATTGTCAAACCTGGCAAAGGTCAGGTGTTTAATCGAGTGAAGTTTAAAGATTTAATTACTGGGAAAACACTGATTAAAACTTTTAAGTCTGGTGACTTTCTAGAGGGTGCTGATGTGATGGAGTTGGATTTACAATATCTTTATAACGACGGTAGTGCGTGGAATTTTATGGATCTAGACTCATTTGAGCAATATGCCATTGATAGCACTGCTATGAGTGATACCAAGGGTTATTTAGTTGAACAGGATATGTGTACGGTGACACTTTGGAATGATAACCCTATTTCAGTTATCCCGCTTAATCATGTTATTCTTGAAGTGCTTGATACTGATCCAGGTTTAAAAGGCGATACGGTGGGTACAGGTGGTAAACCAGCAACCATGAATACAGGTGTTGTGGTGCAAGTGCCTCTTTTTGTTAGTATTGGTGATAAGGTTAAAGTAGATACGCGTACTAATGAATATGCAGGGCGTGTATAGTATTATCTTAGTTATTCACTACCTATTTTTTGGAATGAGTCTTACTCGTTTCTTTGCTTATGATACGAAATGCACTTATTAAAAGACAGCGAGTTATTCAAAAAATTAGACAGTTCTTTGAGCAACAAAAAGTCTTAGAAGTTCAAACGCTAACACTGCTAAACACGCCAACGAGTGATGTTTATATTGACAGTATTTCATCAACTGTTAATATTGATATTGGTATGCAAAGTACTCAATATTTGCATACCTCTCCAGAGTTGGAAATGAAAAAACTTCTAGCACAAGGCAGCGGAGATATTTACCAAGTTTGTCAAGTATTTCGTGATAATGAATACGGTGAGCGAAATTCTAATGAATTTACTCTGCTTGAATATTATCGCTTGGGCTTTGATATTCACCAGTTAATGGATGACATGGTTAGTTTGTTGCAAGTATTGGGTATTAAAGATAAAGTGCAGTGGTTCTCTTATGCTCAAGTTTTTAGTCAATATGCTGATATTGATATTTTAAATACTGATCTTGATACGCTTAAAATTTTCGCTGAAAAATTAGGTTTGAGTGCTGATTTTTCTTGGATTGAAGAGTTGCAAATGTTGCTTTTTGTGCACTTAGTTGAGCCGAAGTTAAAAGAATTGCCCTTGTGTTTTATTTATGACTACCCTAAATCACAATCTGCACTTGCTAAAGTAGAAGGTCAAGTAGTACACCGTTTTGAGTTATATTTAGATGGTATTGAGGTGGCAAATGGTTATGATGAGTTGCAAACTAAGAGTGAATATGAGCAAGTTTTTATGCATGAAACTGCTAAACGAAAGCAGCTTGGTAAGTTTATACCGCCAGTTGATGTATCGTTTTTATCCAAACTTGACAATCCTTTGCCGCAATGTGCGGGTGTGGCAATAGGCATTAATCGATTATTAACACAAATTAGTTAAACTCAGATTAGAATAGGGCTAATTTTAATTAGCCAATAAAACAAAAACTCATGATTAAATTTATCCACCTTGTTCTTTTATTTTCTTTACCAATACAGGCATTGCAGATTTTACAACCTACTAATAACAACCAAGTTATCCAACAGCAATTAGACATACCTCAATTAAATACGTCATTGTCTGCTGAACAGTTATTGACCAAATTAAAAACATCAGCTAAGCGTGGCGACGCTAGATCGCAATTTAGTTTAGCTAATATGTACCATAATGGTATTTATGTAATAAAAGACGATAAATTGGCTTTTTATTGGTACTTACAGGTGGCTGAACAGGACTATGCAAGTGCGCAATTCAATGTGGCTAATAGTTATTATTATGGCCTAGGGGTTGGTAAAGATTTAGAACAAGCATTGTCTTGGTATGAAAAAGCAGCATTATTGGGATATGGGGCAGCACAACTTAATCTTGCTAAGTTATACGAGGTGGGTATTAGTGTCGATAGAGACCTAACGCTAGCACAGCGGTGGTATGAAGCAGCAGCTAATCAATTCGACCCTGAAGCACAATTTTACTTAGCTGATTTCTATGAACGTGAGGAAGATACCAATAAAGCATTAGATTATTATAAAAAGTCCGCAAATCAGGGTTTTGTTGATGCTCAGGCTAGATTATCAATGTTGTATCGAATTGGCTATTTGGTTAAACAAGATGATATTAAGGCCTTACATTGGGCATTAATGGCAGCCAATCAAGATGATGCGCAGTCACAGTTTTTAGTAGGAGTAATTTATCGAAAAAGCGCCAAAGTTAAACGCAATTTACCTAGTGCAATTGCTTGGTATCAAAAAGCAGCTGAACAAGAACATCCGGAGGCGCGCTACCATTTGGCATTATTGCAACTGAAGGGAAATGGTATTGATAAAGATGTTAAGCAGGCCTTAGCCACGTTACTTGATTTGTCAACTAAGGGCCATCAAGTATCACAGTACCAATTGTATTTGATTTATAACAAAGGCGATGTTACGGTTAAGAATGAAATGCTGGCTAAAACTTATTTACTTAAAGCTGCAAAGGCGGGGTATGTTAAGGCTCAATACCAGTTAGGTAAAAGTTTCTTTAATCAAGATATGGTTAAAGAAGCGGCTCATTATTTAGAATTAGCAGCAAATCAAAACAACGCATCAGCGGTTGAATTGTTAAAAAGATTGCAATCTAAACAGAAACAAAGCATTATTCAAAATGTTACCAATATTGTCAAGCCAGTGGTTACTATTAAGCCAGTTATGGCAGAGACGCCTCAGCAGTCTGTTGCTCCTGCTATTGATTCTAATCTAGATGAGCAATTATTTGACAATACAACTAGCCTGATTCCCGATCAGGATGAGATTGCTAAATCGCTTAATGATCATATTAAATCAAATATTAATTTGGAAACGTTACTTGCCAATGTTGAGCAAGGTAATCCTATTGCTCAATATAATTTGAGTGCGCTTTATTATAAGGGTGAAGTTGTGCGTAAGGATAATAGAGCAGCATTTATATTAATACGTCAGTCTGCTAATCAAGGCATTACTCAGTCGCAAAATACCCTGGCCATAATGTATATGAATGGTATTGGTATTCAGACAGATTACAATAAGGCTTATTATTGGGCAAGCATAACAACGCGCAAGGGTAGTCAACAGGGTAAACACATTTTGCTATATTTAATTGCTAATTTATGATAGTTGATGTTTTAAAGTTTTGGGAAAATACAGCATTAGAAGACATGATACGTGTGCAGTGGGAGTCTTTATGCGATAATTATAGGCGTTGTTGTTTGTATAAGCTTGAGGACGAAGATACGGATGATATTTATTTTACTGATGTGATTTGTCACTATATAAATGAACAAAGTTGTTAATGTCCACATTATGAGACGCACCAACAACTGGTGCCAGACTGTTTAACGATCGATTCGAATTGGGGTGATAAATTTAATTGGCTACCCAAGTACATGCGCTTATCGACTTTTGCATGAAAAAAGCCATTGTTTGACTGGCATTCACTGATTAGCGGTGATGTAGAAACTGTGCATTTGTCGGGTATTTCTGTATATGGGCGTATTTTTTCAGACGACGAAGTGAACGAAGAAGAAATTGATTTACATATAATTAACTGGGTGGAATAATGAAATAATATACCTTATTACTATTAGTACTTTTGGCTAATGTTGCTTTAGCAAGTTGGCTACATGAGCATATATCAACGGCTGTTTTTGCCAAATCAGTTGAAGATAGAATACCCATTGAGATAATTACAAAAGCTAATAGTTCTCTAGGTAAAATCTACTTTTTTACCAATATTCGTAATTTAACGGGTGATAAAGTTACACATCGTTGGAGCTATAGGGATAAGGTTAAAGCTGAAATTAGTTTTAACCTTAAAGAAAAGCGTTGGCGCGTTCGTGGTTGAGTAAAAATATTTGGCACACATGGACAGGGGAATGGAGAGCTGAAGTGTTAAACCAACAAAACGAAATTTTATTAACCAAAACATTCATATATAAAAAGAAAGGCGAATAAAATTATATTTGTCTTAAAAGAAAAATGAACAAAACAAACATAAACAAAGTGGTTCTTGCCTATTCAGGCGGACTGGATACAAGTATTATTGTTAAATGGTTACAAAATGCTTATCAATGCGAAGTGGTGACTTTTACCGCTGATATTGGTCAAGGCGAAGAAGTAGAGCCTGCACGCGCTAAGGCAAAAGCTGCAGGTGTTAAAGAGATTTATATTGAAGATTTGCGTGAAGAATTTGCACGTGATTTTGTTTTCCCAATGTGTCGTGCCAATGCCATTTATGAGGGTGAATACTTATTAGGTACTTCCATTGCCCGTCCGCTGATTTCTAAGCGTTTAGTAGAAATTGCTCATCAGGTAGGTGCAGATGCAATCAGTCACGGCGCAACAGGTAAAGGTAATGATCAGGTTCGTTTTGAGTTAAATGCTTATGCGTTGGACGCAGATATCCAAGTGATTGCACCGTGGCGTGAGTGGGATTTGTCCTCGCGTGAAAATTTAATGGATTATGCACAAAAACACGGTATTGAGATTGATTACAAAAAGCAATCAAAAAAATCTCCCTACTCAATGGATGCAAATTTACTTCATATTTCTTATGAAGGCGATATCTTAGAAGATCCTTGGGCAGAGCCTGAAGAAGACATGTGGCGTTGGACAGTTTCACCTGAAAATGCACCTGATAAGGCAGAATACGTTGAAATTACTTTTGAAAAAGGCGACATTACCGCTATTAATGGCAAATTAATGAGTCCCGCTTCGGTGATGGAAGATTTAAACAAACGCGCAGGTGCGCACGGTATTGGTCGTGATGATATTGTGGAGAATCGTTTTGTGGGCATGAAGTCTCGTGGCTGTTATGAAACACCTGCAGGTACTGTTATGCTAAAGACACATCGAGCTATGGAGTCACTCACACTTGACCGTGCTGCTGCACATCTTAAAGATGAACTCATGCCTAAATATGCTGAGATGGTTTATAACGGTTTTTGGTTTGCGCCAGAACGTGAAATGCTACAAGCCGCTATTGATAAAACTCAAGAAACTGTCAATGGCACTGTTCGCCTTAAGTTTTACAAGGGCAATATTACTATTGTAGGTCGTCAATCTAAGGATAGTTTATTTAGTGAAAAAATTGCTACTTTTGAGGACGATGAAGGCGCATACAATCAAAAAGATGCTGCTGGATTTATAAAACTCAATGCGTTGCGTTTGCGCCTTAAGGCATTAAAGTAGTTTTTGTATTTTCCTGTACTGGGAAAGGTCTGGTGAACTCCTATTGTAAAATAGATCATAATATAGTACTATTTGATTATATGAACGCTAATCACGCATTGTTTGTATAGTAATATTTCTGATTTGAGAAAGTATCCTAGTCGTTTTATTAAAGAAGCAGAACAAGAAGTGACCGCTATTTTTAACTATGGGACTTAGGGTCTTATCTTGTACCACCTAAGGTATTAGATGAACTACTTGAGATGAAAGCCGATAAAGAGCCTTTTAATCGTATTAAAAATATGGACTTATCCCAAGCGGTAGATGTAAACATTAATGAGTTAATTAATGAGTTATAAATTTCAGTTTATGTCTAATGCGCTTAAAGGCATTATAAAATTGAATTACATTCAATTAGTTATTGTTTAATTTATAAAGTAACTAATGATAAATGCATTGTATTAGTTGTTGAAGTTAACCGCCGAGATAAGTATTTATAAAAACATTTAATTAATCGGGCTTTTTATGGAGACTGGGACCGGAGTCGAACCGGTCTGTAAGGCTTTGCAGGCCCCTGCATAACCACTTTGCTACCCAGTCATGTTTAACACACTTGCAAAAGCGATAATAAAAAGACCTGATGTTGTTCTTTTTTTGGAAAAAACAGGTCTTTGAATTTGGAGCGGGAAACGAGATTCGAACTCGCGACATTCACGTTGGCAACGTGATGCTCTACCAGCTGAGCTATTCCCGCATAGGTGATAAATTATAGTGTTTTTTAGATAATAGTCAAGTCAGATTTGGCATTAATTATTAAAAGTTTTGCGCCCTTCTTTTAGATAGATAAACCCAGACCATAAGGTTAAAAAAGTTGCTATTAATAATAAAACAACACCGATTTCAAAACTTGGCAGTCCAAAGAAAGGTTGCTGGTATAATAAAAACAAAATGGCAAATATTTGTACAAAGGTTTTCACTTTACCCATCCAAGAAACATTGACATTTGATCTTTGTCCAATAGTCCCCATCCATTCTCTAAGTGCTGAGACTAAAATTTCACGCGAAATAATAATAAGCGCACAAACGCTAATATACCAATGTGTATCAGTCGGGTAGAAGTCTACCAAGAGGATGAGCGCAGTGGAAACCATGAGTTTATCCGCAACAGGATCTAAAAAAGCACCAAGTTGAGAGGTCATATCAAGCTTTCTTGCTAGGTAGCCATCAAAATAATCGGTGGCACTAATAAGTGCATAAGTGCCTGTAAGTAGGAGATTAATCCAAGTAAACGCAGGCATTATAGAGTAAGCAGGCTGAAAATAATACAAACTTACAAACACTGGAATTAGAAAAATTCTTGATAGGGTTAGAATGTTTGGAATTGTGGTCATAGATTGGTTGTTATGACAAGTGTTGAAAAATATATATGGTGCGCTCGGCGGGAGTCGAACCTGCAACCGCTCGGTTCGTAGCCGAGTACTCTATCCAATTGAGCCACGAGCGCATCAAGGGCGTTATTATCGCTATATTTGCATTAAAGGTCAAGGTCAATCGGATTTATTTTTTTAGCAAACCAACCAATTCATCTAATTTTGCCGTTCTAGAGCCTTTTATAAGCACAGTAGCATTGGCATGGTTGGCTAACAGGTGGTCGGCTAATTGCTGTTTGCTGTCAAAGTGAATACCACAGTAATGTTGTGCTAGCTTGCCATAGCTATAAAAAGTATCGGCAGATTTTTTGGCTAATTGGCCGATTTTAAGATGGTGTGTTTTTGAATCATTGCCTAATTCTCCCATAGCGCCAAGTACGACAATTCTTTCTCCAGAGAAACCTTGTAACGCTTTAAGGGCGGCAGTCGTAGAATGTGGATTAGCATTGTAAGTGTCATCAATGATTCTAAATTCTTTGGTGTTGATAATCTCTAACCTGCCATATTCTGTCTTTGTTGCCTCTAAGCCTTGCTTGATTAGATTGATATTAATTCCTAGGGCGTAAGCACAAGCACTAGCTGCCAAGGCATTTTCAATATTATGCGCACCGATTAAGTTAAGTGTGATTGATATTTTTTGCTGATGAATATTTAAATCAAACTTACTATTAATAACTTTGCTAGCAAAAATATCACCACCTTTACCAAAACTAACATCACCCGTAAAAGTGCTTTGAGTATTAACAATATTTTGCGAATTATTTGAGTAAATTTCACCTTTGGCTTTGACTAAATTATCAAACCCACCAAATTCACCAATATGTGCATCAAGCGTGTTGGTCACAATGACAATATCAGGATTAACCATCTCACGCAGATGTGCAATTTCACCTAAATGCTTAGCCCCCATTTCAATTACTGCATATTGGTGCTGCCCTTCCAGTGTTAACAAGGTCATTGGTACGCCCAGATGGTTATTCAAATTACCCTGAGTTTTTAGCGTTGGTGCTTGCAAATTTAAGATATTTGCTAGCATGTTTTTGGTGGTGGTTTTACCGTTACTACCTGTAATAGCAACCACAATAGGTTTGATGTTTTTAAGATGCCAACTGGCAATTGTACTCAGTGCAAGTTGTGTGTCATCCAACACTAGTGTTGGCAGTTGACTATCTACAGATTTGCTAGCAACAATTGCTACTGCGCCCATTTGTTGCGCTTGGTCAACGTAGTCATGCGCATCAAAATTATCACCAACTAAAGCTAAAAACAGTGCACCATCCATGCGTTTACGAGTGTCGGTACAAATGCCTGCAAATTCAACATCAGTAGTACAATCTGTTTTTAATACTTGGGCAATAGTGCTTGTGGTAGTTTGTAGCATAAGGACTTATGGTTAGTTCGTTCCATTATAAAGCGTCTTCAAAGAAACAACAAACATATCTATTTGAAGGATTTTTGCAATTTTTAATAAGTGTTCAACGTTGAAATGCTTTCTGTTTATTCCAATTTCGCTCATAGATACGATACTTACCGATTTATAACACATTTCCAATGCCGATGTTAGTTGCGACATGCCTTTTTCATGCGCTGTTTTTCTGACATTTTTACCAATAATTAAATGGACTTGATTGATGTTTATATCCTAAAGAGTAAACTCCTAATCATAATATTTACTAAAGTAGTTTACTCTTTAGGATACAATTTTGTTCAACGACTTATTGTGAGTAGGTTTATTTTTTTAAAACAACAAGATAAAAATACTAGTGATGGTCGCTGCAATAACGAACCTGTCGTCAACGGCAGTTATGGCAGAAGGTGATATATATTTTGGTGTTGGGTTTGTTGAGTCATCGTTTAGCGAAACTGATGATGGCGTAAAACCAGAGTATGCTGAAAACATATTACAAGTTATTAATCGGTAATCGTCTTTCCGACACTGTGTCTATAATGACATGACAATAGGCTGATTTTTCTACAGGCGATATAACTTTCAACGATAAAAAGACAATAGTAATAAACGGAACCCAGTGGTTATCGACACAGTCTGACAGGAGTATTGTGTAGCAGGATTATATCATTTTAACCGGAATACAGCATTTTCGCCATTTGTCAAGTTTGTTATGCATTATTGGGATATTAAAGCCAATCTAAAATCAGACGATAAAAGAGTAACAGAAAAGGATGATGGATTTGATATGTTTTATAGTGTTGGTGTAGATGGTAAAATGACTAACTAGTATGAAATACTGTTTAGAGTATGAGGGTATGTAAGTAGACAATAATGATGTGGACAATATTGGCATTGGTTTATTGTTTGATTTCTAAGCAAACAGAACAGAACAGAACAGAACAGAAGTCTTATTTGTTGATTTTTATTAGTAAGTAAGGCTTTTCCCCAGCCAAAAGTTAAGTAACTTTAATACTATTTTGGGCAATTTTTAAGTCATTTAGATAGATTACTTTATCAGAGAATTGTTGCGTAGTTTCGTGCCCTTTACCAGCAATTAGTAAGCATTCATTTTTTTTGAGTGTTGTCATTGCCGTTTCGATAGCGAGCTGCCTGTCTTCAATAATGTCTAATTTATAACTATCGTCAATGCCACTTAAAATATTACTAATAATGCTCTTTGGATCTTCAGATCTGGGATTATCATTGGTTAAAATAATGGTATCTGCTAGTTTTGAGGCAATTTTGCCTATTTTTGCACGTTTGTCCTTGTCTCGATTACCGCCACAACCAAAGACAATGCGAATTTTAAAGTTTGGATAGTGTTTTTTCAAAGTAGTGATGGCGTTTTCAATGGCATCAGGTGTGTGGGCGTAGTCTATCCAAGCAAGATGAGGGTTGACTTTCTGCATTCTGCCAGGTGGTGGTGATAGTTGATAGAATAGCGGAATAATGTCATCGCGTTTAAATCCAAGCGCTTCAACACTGCTTAATGCTGCTAAAACGTTCAACAAATTAAACGTACCTAAAAATGGGATTTCAAAAATATAATGGTCTAATTGCACTAAAAAGCCTTGTTCAATGGTTTTGACTGAATCAAAATCACTTAGAGAGTAGCTGGTTTGTTTTTTGCCTTTGGCAGTATTTAGAAAATGTTTGTAATGACTATCCTCTTGGTTAAGAATAACGGATTCAACACAATCAAGAGCGAATAATTTTTGTTTGGTTGCTTGATATTCATCAAGTGTGTGATGATAGTCAAGATGGTCTTGAGTAAGATTGGTAAATATTGCTTGTTTAATATTCAGTCCAGCAATTCTATTTTGAGCGAGTGCGTGTGAAGAGACTTCAAGTACAGCGTACTTGATATCGTTTTGGTAATAATCATTCAACACTCGGTAAAGTGTCAAAATATCTGGCGTTGTATTAAAGGATAGTTGTCCACTATGAGTAATACCCAAAGTACCAATTAAACCATTTTTAACCCCAAGTTTGGTTAGTAATTGCGAGATAAAGTAGGCGACAGAAGTTTTGCCATTTGTGCCTGTGATACCAACAATATTAACTTTTGTGGCATTACTATAAAAAGTGCTTGCCAGTGTTTGTAAATATTGAGATAAGTTGTCAACACAAATAGATGGGATGGCACACTCTATCTCTTTTGAGTCAACTAATATAGCAACGCAGCCTTTGTCAATCGCTTGGTTGATATAATCAGCGCCGTGTGCCGATTCGCCTTGAAGGGCGATAAACAAATCACCAGGTTGTGCGTTTTGAGTATTAAGACACAGGCCTTTTATCTCTATGTCTGTTTTAGTTTGTACAATGTTGGTTAAAAGTTGGGAAATATTCATGTCGATATTATAAGATTTTTTACAAATTATATAGCGATACTATTTTTTTTTATTAAATTATTTTTAAACTGTCTACTTTTAGTTATACTTCACACTGAGTTAGTATTTTTTCTTGATATTTGAGAAGATCTGTTATTTTTTAGTACATCTTTTTGGGCGAAGAAATCGGTTAAAATTTTGGTTATTTTATTTAACAAATAGTTTCTGGGGGTAGAGTATGGCGTTAACACGTAGAGATTTTATTAAAGTATTGGGTGCTGGTGCGACAGCAGGTTTGATTAGTGGTTGTGGGAACGATGCAGATAAGTTATCTTCTCAAGACAATAGATACGAGGTAGCAAAAACAGGCAATGCCCGTATTTTGCACATCACTGATACGCATGGCAACTTACTCCCTAATTATTTTCGTGAGCCTAATGTTAATCTAGGTTTTGGCGCTACCTTTGGGCAATTACCACATGTTGTAGGCAACAAGTTACTTAAAAAAATTGGCATTAAGGCAGGTTCAGCCGATGCTTATGCTTTTACTTACAACAATTTTGAAGATTTAGCCGCTAAATACGGTAAGACAGGTGGTTTTGGTCAAATTAAAACCGTGCTAGACTCATTGCGTGAAAGCGCAGGTGGCGTAGAAAACACACTAACCTTAGATGGTGGCGATACTTGGCAAGGCTCAGGTACTTCACTTTGGACACGTGGTGCTGACATGGTTGAAGCTTGTAATATTCTAGGGGTAGATGTCATGGTTGGCCATTGGGAGTTTACTTATAAAGAAGAAGAAACACTAAAAAACATTGGCTTTTTTAAAGGTGATTTTTTAGGTCAAAACGTACGCATTATAGAAGATACATTAATGTCTGATGAATACACCACCATGACTGAAAAGTATGGTGGCAATGGTCTGTTTGATGAGGATAAAGGGCTGCCATTCAAGCCTTATGTGATCAAAAATGTTGGTGGTTATCGTATTGCAGTGATTGGTCAGGCCTTTCCAAGAACATCAAACACGAATCCGCAAAAATATTTTTTTCCAGACTGGTCGTTTGGTTTACGTGAGGATGAGATGGAGGAGTTAGTTGTTGATATTCGTAAACATGAAAAACCAGATGCCGTTATTATAATTTCGCATAATGGCATGGATGTTGATATCAAAATGGCATCACGTATTATTGGTATTGATGCAATTTTTGGTGGTCATACACATGATGGCATGCCTGAGCCTGTTGAAGTTAAAAATGCAGGTGGCGTTACTGTTGTTACTAATGCAGGCTGTTCAGGTAAGTATATTGGTGTGATGGATTTGAACATTAAAGACCATAAAGTCATGGGCTATGAATATAAAATACTACCTATTTTGACTGACTTTATTAAGCCTGATGTGGCTATGGTGTCGTTTATTAACAAAATGCGCACTACTAAATATGACAAAAATGTGGTGGAAGCGCGTAGTACTGAGATGTCAAACAATCCTGACCGTGTTGGTAAAACCTATGATGCAATTTTGACAGAAAAACTGTGCACGACCGAGCAAACACTTTATCGTCGTGGTAATTTTATGGGCACTTGGGATCAAGTATTGGTTAACTCATTACGTGAGGAGCACAATGCAGATTTTGCCATGTCAGCAGGTGTGCGTTGGGGTACAAGCGTGCCAGCAGGGCATGACGTAACGATGGAAGATTTAATGACCAACACCTCAATGACCTATGGTGAAACTTACGTGAGTGAGTTAAAAGGTGCGCACCTTAAAGAAATCTTAGAAGGTATTGCTGAGAACTTATTTGTACAAGATCCATATCTACAGTCAGGCGGCGATATGGTGCGTATGGGTGGTATGGATTATACGATTGATCCAGCTTTAGGCCTTGGTCAGCGTATTAGCAATATGAAAGATGATGAAGGTACGCCTATTGATTCGAATAAATCTTATAAAGTATCAGGTTGGGCGCAGGTAAGTAGTGTTGGTGATGGTCGTTTAATGTGGGATGTGGCAGCAGATTATTTGCGTAAACAAAAGCATCTTAATCTGACTAAAGTTAATCATCCAACCATTAAGGGCGTGAACAATAATTCTGGTATTGAAAACTATGATGGTGAGCTGATTTAGATTTTTTAATGATATTATTAAAAACCTTTGATTTCGTGATCTAGGCGAGAACCCTATACATATTAATGATACTGCTGTACGTGTTCGTGCAGGTATTTTGTTGATTATCCCAATTTATATGATTTTTCACTTTGATTGATGTTGGTGTATGGCTCAACTTGGAATGTGGTGCTCAATATCACCTCAGTGGATACCTTTTTTATTAGCCAGTTTTTTGGTGATTGATAGAAAGCCCGAATGGAAGCCTATCGGCCCTAAGCGTTATGCTTGGATAATAGGGGCGAGTTTTATCTCTGTGTGTATTGTCTTTTTTAATCCAGATGCAGTCGCACTTTGAGTTAACAATCTATTAGGCACTAGTATTCCTGTTGATGAAAATTATGTACCTTCTTGGTTGGCGTTTACCTTGGTGTGGATATGCTTGTTATTTATATGGTTAGAGGTAATTGTGGGTTTTGTGCGGGCTGTAAAATCTAAGCGCTGTTAGTCAAAATAGGCATTGTTAATCACCATTGTGAGAATATTGATTGGGATGAGATTAAGCGCAAAAAACAACAACACTTAGATAAGAAAAATAAAAAATAAATGCCATATTTAATCAAGATTATCGCCTTATTTTGGCTGTTGATTGGTGTGTCAATAGCAGATGTGGTCAAGCCTGCTTTGGTGGAAATCTCAATTTATTCTGATAAAAAAGTTACAGTTGTGATTGATTTAACTCTTGAAGCAGCCATGACTGGTATTGGCACTCAATACAAAAAAACTACAGATGCACCAAGTTCAACGCAATACGACACACTTCGCTCATTAACAGCGGATGATTTGAGAGAACAATTCAAGATTTTTGAAGCTGAGTTTTTGAGTCATATTTTATTAACAATCAATGAAATACCTCGGCAACTAACACTTATTTCGGCAAAGATTGATATTGTGGGTTATAAGAAAAGACCCAGAAAAACCCTGTTAACTTATTCAACCCAATTGAGCAAATGGCCAAAGACTCTGTCATGGCAATACAATAAAGCCTACGGAGATAGTGCATTGCGTTATCAAGTATATAAAGAGGGTGAATATAATTGGAGTCAGTGGCGTTGGTTGCGTAATGGCGCACCAAGTGATATGATTGATATTAACTATCCAGAACCAATGACAACCATGCAAAGGATGTTGCAATTTGTAAGCATTGGCTTTGATCACGTTATTCCATTAGGCTGGGATCATATTTTATTTATTATTGGCACGGCATTGTCTTCATTGGTGTGGCGACGATTATTATTATTGGTTAGCGCTTTTACGCTAGCACATACTTTAACATTGGGTTTAGCAATGCTTGGCATTGTGGAAATATCAGGGCGAATTATTGAACCACTAATTGCTTTTTCAATTGCTTATGTGGCGATTGAAAATTTATTGCCCAATCAATCCATCAAGCGAAAAAGCATCATCGTATTCTTATTTGGACTTGTGCATGGCCTAGGTTTTGCTAGTATGTTAAAAGGTTTTAAAATGTCATCAGACAATTTTTTAACCACACTAATTAGTTTCAATGTCGGTGTTGAGTTGGCGCAAATTGTGATTGTATCAAGTGTGGTGCTAATCTTATTTTTTATAAAATCACTGAATTTAGATTATAAAAAAATAGCCATCATTCCAACCTCAATTGTTATTGCTTTAATTGGAAGTTGGTGGGGTATAAATCGGTTAATAGGCTAAAAGCCTAAAGATTTTTAAATAATTTTTGCTTGCATCAGGGTGTGGGTATTAATCGCACCAAGGACTTGGTTGTTATTATCAACGACGGGTAATGAGTTTAGGTTAAATTCATCCATCATTTGCACTGCTACCATAGCAGGCTTGTCTTTTGAGATTGATTGGCAATTAGGCGTCATAACTTCGCCAATAGTTAGATTTCGAATATTGGGGTGCGTTTCAAGTACACGCCTTAAATCACCATCTGTAAAAATACCTTTTAGAATGTTGTTATCGGTAATTAATACCATGCCTAAGGTTTTTTGACTCATTACCAATAAGGTGTCTAGCAATTTAGCATCAGCACTGACAATGGGTATATCATCCCCTGTTTTCATAATGGTACTGACAAAGGTTAGCAAGCGACGACCTAGCACACCTGATGGGTGTGAGCGGGCAAAATCATTCACACTAAATCCTTTATTGATTAATAAACTGATCGCTAGCGCATCACCCATGACTAAGGCCACTGTGGTTGAAGAGGTTGGGGTTAAGTTATGCGGGCAAGCTTCTTTTTCAACGTTGACATCAAGATGTACATCGCTAATCTTGCCAATTGAAGAGTTTGCACTTTTTGTCATGCTAATGATTAATACACTGAGGCGTTTAATAATCGGTATTAAGGTCATAATTTCGTCAGATTCACCAGAGTAAGAAATAGCAATCACCACATCTTCTTGTGTAATCATGCCTAGGTCGCCATGCCCAGCTTCACCAGGGTGAATAGTAAAGGCAGGCGTGCCAGTAGAGGCAAGTGTGGCAGCAATTTTGCCTGCAATATGTCCAGATTTTCCCATGCCAATTAACACCACTTTGCCAGTGCAATTTTGGATTAATTGACAAGCATCAACAAAGTTTTGATTAAGGCCATCAGCCAGCATTGTTACGGCTTGTGCTTCAGTTAAAATGACTTTTTTTGCAGATTGTAATAGTGAGTTGGACATGGCTAATAAAAACATTGGTATATATAAAGTGTTAATTTTATCCTATCATCGGGCAAACGAGTACCGAACTAAACTTTCATTAATGTTGGATAACACATTCCCAATAATCAAGGCGAAAGTGTGCCGCCCCGACCTTTACTTTGAAGGACGCTTTGATGAGGCATTATACTTTGCTAGACTGTGCCAGTAGTTTTTTATTGCAAAGCTTGTTGACATAGGCACGCCTAGCAAAGTATAATGCCTCGCTTTATTGTCTTTAAAGAAAAATCAAAAGACGATTTATAACTTAAATTACATTATAGAGAAATTTGGAGAAATTGCAATATGTCAACGATTAATCAATTGGTACGTAATCCACGTAAAAAGAAAGTCGTCAAAAGTGGTGTGCCAGCATTAGACAGCTGCCCTCAAAAACGTGGTGTTTGTACTCGTGTGTATACCACAACTCCTAAAAAGCCTAACTCAGCACTTAGAAAAGTTGCTCGTGTTCGACTCACCAATGCCAATGAAGTAACGACCTATATTGCTGGTGAAGGCCACAACTTACAAGAACACTCAGTGATTCTTATTCGTGGTGGTCGTGTGAAAGATTTACCTGGTGTTCGTTACCACACAGTTCGTGGTGCGTTAGATACAACGGGCGTTGATGGCAGAATGCAAGGCCGCTCTAAATATGGTACTAAAAAGCCAAAGAAATAAGCAATGACAATAATTAAAACAAGAGAAATACAATGAGAAGAAAATCCGCACCTAAAAGAGAAATTTTGCCAGATCCTAAATTTGGTGATTTGGTATTGGCTAAATTTGTTAATATTTTAATGTTTGATGGTAAAAAATCAGTGGCAGAAAAGATTGTGTACGAAGCTTTAGATACCATTGAAGCTAAGGGCAATGCACAACCAATTGAAGTGTTTAAGCAAGCATTAGATAATATTAGCCCTCAAGTTGAAATTAAATCTCGTCGTGTTGGTGGTTCTACTTATCAAGTGCCAATTGAAGTTAGATCTGAACGCAAAGTTGCCTTAGCAATGCGTTGGATTATTGAAGCATCACGCAAGCGTGGTGAAAAAGGCATGAAACTTAGACTGGCAGGTGAAGTTTTAGATGCTGTGCAAAATCGTGGTAGCGCATTTAAAAAGAAAGAAGACACCCATAGAATGGCAGAAGCAAACAAAGCATTTGCTCACTTTCGCTGGTAAACACACACAGGACACAAAAAAAATGGCAAGAACAACCCCACTTGGCCGTTATCGTAATGTTGGTATTATGGCACATATTGATGCCGGAAAAACAACCACGACAGAGCGTATTTTATTGTACACAGGCCGTACTCACAAAATTGGTGAGGTGCATGATGGTGGTGCAACCATGGACTGGATGGAGCAAGAGCAAGAGCGTGGTATTACCATTACTTCTGCAGCAACCACTTGTTTTTGGCAGGGCATGGATAAGCAGTTTGAAGACCATCGTATTAATATTATTGACACACCGGGACATGTTGACTTTACCATTGAGGTTGAGCGTTCATTAAAAGTATTAGATGGTGCTTGCGCTGTATTTTGCGCAGTTGGTGGTGTAGAACCTCAGTCAGAAACGGTTTGGCGTCAAGCGAATAAATACAACGTACCAAGAATTGGTTTTGTTAATAAAATGGATCGCGCTGGCGCAGACTTTTTACATGTTTGTGAGCAAATTAAAACACGCTTAGGTGGTAAACCAGTACCCATGCAAATTGCCATTGGTGCTGAAGAAAATTTTGAAGGTGTGATAGACTTAATCAGCATGAAAGCTATTTTTTGGAACGAAGCTGATCAAGGTGCAACTTACGAAACAAGAGATATTCCCGCAGAATTACAAGAGTTGGCAGAAGAAAAACGTGAATTTATGATTGAATCTGCTGCTGAGGCGAATGATGAGTTAATGGAAAAATATCTTGAAGAAGGTGAGCTGAGTTATGATGAAATTAGAGAAGGCATTCGCTCACAAACCATTAAGAGTGAAATTATCCCAATGTTTTGCGGTTCTGCCTTTAAAAATAAAGGTGTACAAGCTGTGTTAGATGCCATGATTATGTATATGCCATCACCACTAGATGTGGATGCTATTACAGGCATATTGGATGACAAAGATGAGACAGTTGCTCCTAGAAAAGCGGATGATGATGAACCATTTGCCGCACTAGCATTTAAAATTGCAACCGATCCATTTGTGGGTAATTTGACTTTTTTCCGTGTATATTCGGGCGTATTAAAAGCAAGTGATTTTGTATATAACTCATCTAAAGGCAAAAAAGAACGCATTGGTCGTATGGTGCAAATGCATGCCAATGAGCGTGAAGAAATTAAAGAAGTGCGTGCAGGTGATATTGCCGCAGCAATCGGTCTTAAAGATGTTACGACAGGTGATACTTTATGTGATCTTAAACAGAAGATTGTTTTAGAAAGAATGGAATTTCCTGAATCAGTGATTGCCTTAGCGGTAGAGCCTAAAACTAAGGCAGATCAAGAAAAAATGGGCATTGCGCTTGGTAAGTTAGCTGCTGAAGATCCTTCTTTTCGTGTGTCGACTGATGAAGAGTCAGGTCAAACCATTATTGCAGGCATGGGCGAGCTTCACTTGGACATTATTGTTGATCGTATGGTTCGCGAATTTGATGTTGAATGTAATGTTGGTGCACCACAAGTTTCTTATCGTGAGACCATTACAACCATGGTTGAGCATCAGCATAAATTTGCTAAGCAATCTGGTGGTCGTGGTCAATATGGCCATGT